>JAFTUZ010000050.1 GCA_017466005.1 Clostridia bacterium
CAACAATGGAAAGCAATTTAATAAAAGCCAAAGAAATTGAATATAATTTATACAAACAAAAAAAAGCACTTTACGAAGAAGCTAAAAAAATATCAGACAAATTAACAGAACAAATGTTTTTTGGTCCGTTTGATATACTTAACAGCACTGAAGCATCTATGCAACACAGTATAAATCTTGGTAAACATATTGAGTTAAATAATGAAATAGCAAGAAAAGTTTTAGCAAAATCTATTGAACTTGAAAATGAAATTGCAAAAACAAGCGTTAAAACAAACAAAAAAGAACGTAGTACACAAACTTATGACCAGATTGATGAATGGTTTGCAATGTGGGAAAACTACATTAAAAATGAAGGTGCTGAAAACTATGCGAAATTTAAAAAAGGAAGCAAAAGTGCTTACTATGTATTTTTGGCTAGCGCACCAGATATGACTAAAATTTACAAAGAAAAATATGCACAAGAAGCAATAAATAACTTTTCTGTTAAATTTTACTTTAAAAATGCAGATAAAGCATTACCTTTAAAATCAAACAAAAAAACACTGAATATGGGCACTATTGCACACAACCCAAGGCCAAGACCAAAAAGTAAAGTTAAAGAGCCTTCTAAAATTAAACAACAACGTGCTAGAATTATTGAACAAATAAAACACGCACACAATGTTGCAAGCAATATAAATGACCAAATTCAAATGTAATAAAAAGAGATTGAAAATTCAATCTCTTTTTTGTTGCAAAATTTATAGTTATGATTTATAATTAACATATGAAAATAGCAAAATCTTGGTACGAAATGTTAAAGCCTGAATTTGAAAAAGATTATTACAAACAACTTCAGCAGTTTTTAACAAATGAATATAAACATTATACAATTTATCCCGAAACACAAAACGTGTTTAACGCACTTAACCTTGTTCCTTTTAATAAGGTAAAAGTGGTTATTATTGGGCAAGACCCTTATCATGGCCCACAACAAGCACACGGTTTATGTTTTTCGGTGCAACAAGGGGTAGATATTCCCCCATCTTTACAAAATATATATAAAGAAATTCATTCAGATATTGGTTGTTCTATCCCTAATCATGGCGAATTAACTAAATGGGCAAAACAAGGAGTATTGCTTTTAAACTCGGTGCTAACAGTTAGGGCTGGTCAGGCAAATTCACATAAAGGCAAAGGTTGGGAACAACTTACAACAGCAATTATAGAAAAATTAAATCACAGTGAAACACCAATTGTGTTTTTACTTTGGGGGGCAAACGCTAAAGAAGTTGGTAAAATTGTAGATACAAGCAAACACTTTGTACTAACAGCACCACACCCTTCCCCACTTTCTGCTTATTCAGGTTTTTTTGGTTGCAAACACTTTTCTAAAACTAATGAATTTTTAAAATCTATGAACCTTGAACCAATAGATTGGCAAATAGATTAAAAATAAACAAAAATAAAAACCAATAAAAATTGGTTTTTATTTTTTTATTAAGCATATAAAGCAACTATTCTATTATACTCTGTTTCTGCAACAATACTCATAGCTTCTCCAGCATTACCTGCTGTAATATAGTTTTGAGTGTATAAATTAGGTTGTGAAGTTGTAGTTGCTTCTGTTATAGAAGAATAAGCTTCGTTTATAAAGTAAATTCCATAAGTAATTAAAGAATTGTTAGCAGTAATAAAACAATCATATGTTGCTGTTACAACTGCTTTATTATCATCAAGTGTAATGTAGATTTTTGAATATACGGCTTGCCAACTAGCATCACCAGCATATTGCATATCATCTTGTTTAATAGTTATTTCAATTGTTTTAGTAGTTAAATTAGTATTAATTATAACAGACTCTTCTAATGATGGAGCAGTAACATCATCTATAATGGTAAATGCAGTGTTTTCTGTGTATGTTGTAATTTTATTATATAAAATACTTGAAACGTTTTTTAAGTTACCAACACTTGCGTTTGTAGCAATTGTGTTTAAAGCACTCTTTACTTCCGCAACAGTATAATTTAATTCTACCGCTGTTCTGGTAAATGTTGCAGTAATTGTTGTGTCTTTTGTAATTTTATCGCCATTAGCAACACTCCAACCAGAAAATGTGTAAGTATAAGAAGATGTTGCAGCAGCAGGAGTTGCCGTGATTTCTGTTTCTCCAATAGTAAGTTTGTTGTTGTTTATAATAACAACTGAATCTGCTTCTACTTTTTCAAGTTTTGTTTGGCTAACGCTACCATAAGTTGCATCATTTACTGCAAAATTTACAGTATAAGTTGTAGCAACACACCCAGTAAATATAATACTTGCTAAAAATACTAACATAAGCAAACTAAATGTTATAACAATTGACTTTTTTGAAAGTGTTTTTTCCATATTTTCCTCCTTTGAATTTAAAAAAACAATCAAACTAGCCATAATAATTATATATATATATATTGTCAAGGGTTATATAAAAATAATTTATTATATTTTATTTTAAAGATAAATATTTTTTAACTGCTTTAGCGGTTTCTTTATGTTTTAACCCCATATAAATATTTGCCAACACAAAACCAGACTTACTGCCTATATCAAAACACTCGCCATTAATTATTGCAATTTGTAAAGGTTTTTTATTTGCATACTTTAATAAACAATCTGTAAACAACTCGTTTTCCTGCATTTTTTCTAAATATTTAAATATTTGTGGGTAAAGAATATACTGACCTATTAACACCAAATTAGAAGGTGCTTTATTAATTTTAGGTTTTTCTTTTATATCAACAACAAACTTTTGGTCTAAAATTTCACAGTATTCAAGGCAACCATATAAATTTACTTGATTTTTAGGAACTCGGTTTGTAGCAACTATTGCATTACCTGTTGTATTAAATATATCCAGCATTTGCTGAACACTAGATTTTTTACCAAAAAACAACACATCACCAAATAATAATATAAATGGCTGATTTTGAATAAAATTTTTTGCGTGCAACACAGCATCTGCAACTCCCAGTGCCTGATTTGGATATATGTATGAAATTTGTGCTTTGTTGTTATTAAAATAATTTTGAATACAAGTTTTTTCTTTAGATGAAACAATTAAAATTTCTGTAACACCACTTTTTATTAAATCATCCACTAAAAACTGAAGTGCTGGCGTATCCACAATAGGAAACATTTCTTTGGGAACTACTTTAGATGCTGGATACATTCTTGTACCCAACCCCGCAGTTAAAATTACTGCTTTTTTTATACTTTTCATAAATACCCCCTTAATTAAAGTAAGGTATTCAAAATTATTTAAGTATGTGAGTTAAAATAAAAAAATGGGTTCTACCCATTTTATAAATCTATAGATGCTTTTGCAGACATTGAAAGTGGTGCTACATCGTTAGTTTGTAAATTAAAATAACCCAACGCACCTATCATAGCCGCATTATCTGTACAAAGTATAATTTCTGGAAATAATACTTTAATACCATTTTTCTTACCCAAATTTGTTAAAGTTTCTCGCAAGCACGAATTTGCTGCCACACCACCAGCAAGTGCTAGTGTTTTTAAACCGTTATCAACGCACGCTTTTATTGCTTTTCTAGAAATAATACCCACCGCTTCGTGTTGAAAAGATGCACAAATTTGTGGCACATCTAATTCCTTTTTTGCTTGCCTTAAAGTATTTACATAATTTATAACAGCAGTTTTTAAACCACTATAACTAACATCATAACTGTTTTCAAAAGGGTCGTGCTTTAAAAAATTAATTTCTGGTGTTATACCTTTTGCTATTTTATCTATTTTAGGGCCACCAGGATAACCAAGCCCCACAACTCTTGCCACTTTATCAAATGCCTCACCTATTGCATCATCTTGAGTTGTGCCCAGCATAGTAAATGTGTTGTAAGTTTCAACTTTTACAATTGCAGTATGCCCACCACTTACAATCAAACAACCAAATGGTGGTTCTAAATTAGGGTGAGAAATATAATTTGCTGCAATATGCCCCTTTATATGGTTTACTGTTATAAGTGGTTTTTCTAAAGCATATGCAAGTGCTTTTGCAGTGTTAACACCAACAAGCAAAGCACCAATAAGCCCCGCACCTTGCGTAACAGCAATCGCATCAATATCGTTCATTGTTAAGTTTGCCTCTTTAAGTGCTTGCTCTAAAATAGGATTTATAGCCAAAATATGATTACGGCTTGCCACTTCTGGCACAACCCCACCAAAACGAGTATGAATATCTATTTGCGAAGATATTACATTTGCCAAAACTTTTCTTCCATTTTCAACAATAGCAACACCGGTATCATCACAACTACTTTCAATAGCCAAAATGCGAACAGTTTTTTGTTCGCGCAAGTTTTCTAATTTTTGTTGCATTCGTTGTTCAAAATCCATAATTATTCCTTTGTATTATTGTTTTTCCAAAATATATCTTTGTATTTTATATCCTAATTTTTTATAAAGGTTAAAAGCTTCATCATTGCCTAACCAAACAGATAATTCTATTTTGCTATTATTCTGTTTAGCAAATTCTTCTGCTAGTTGCAACAACTTTGTGGCAACACCCTTTCCTCTATATTCTTCAATAACAAAAATAGAGTTTAACCATAAAATGATTGCCCTTGAGATTTAGTTTTTAAAATCCCATCAATAAAACCTATAAGCCTATTATTATCAAAAGCACCGTAAAGAAAAGTATTATTATCGGTTAGTTTTAAAATAAAATCATTCTCACTTATGCCG
>JAFTUZ010000051.1 GCA_017466005.1 Clostridia bacterium
CGTAGATGCGGTTAAGGAAGAATTTTTTGAAGTGCTGTTGTAAAAGGAGAATAGATGTCAAATAACCCCCCTATAAGCGTTGTTATGGGAATTTACAATTGCGCATCGACTTTAAATGAAGCGGTTAAATGTATTATAAACCAGAGTTTTCGGGACTGGGAGCTTATAATGTGTGACGACTGTTCTACTGATAAAACTTACGAGGTTGCATTAAAACTTGCCGAGAAAGATAATAGAATTCGCGTGCTAAAAAACGAAACAAATCTTACGCTCGCACCGACTTTAAATAAATGTATCGAACAGGCAAAAGGTAAATATATTGCTCGCATGGACGGTGATGATATATGCGATTTTTCAAGATTTGAAAAAGAACTGTCGGTTTTAGAAAAAAATTCGAAATTTGCCTTGGTTAGTTGCCAAATGAATATGTTTGATTCCAAAGGAGTTTATAGAACAGTTTTATATAAAGAAACCCCGGAGTTCTCTGATTTTATAAAAGGATCCCAGTTTTGTCATGCAGGATGTATGATTAGAGCAGACGTTTTAAAGGAAGTAGGACTTTACAATGTTTCAAAAAAATTTAATCGTGTAGAAGATTACGAGCTTTGGGTTAGAATGTACTTGGCGGGTTATAAGGGATACAATATTCAAGAGGCTTTGTATTCTATGCGAGACGATAGAAATGCAAAAAAAAGGCGTAATTTTTCAAACAGAATTAACGAGAGCAGAGTTGCTAAAAAGGTTTTTAAATCCGCTAAATTACCTTTTTATAAATATCCTTTGGTGTTTGTTCCGATTATGAAGTTTTTTGTTCCAGCATTCGTATATAAAATATTGCATAAAAAATAAAAAAGCAGATTCTTTAATTGTAAAGGGAAAGTAGTTTTGAATTATCTTTTTTTATCAACGATAGTTATAATAATTTCATTTTTTTACGAATGTGTAAGAAATGTACAGAACGCAAAAAGAGGAGTTAAAATTCTTCTTATATTTTCGTTATGTGCAAGTTTATGCTTATTTGCGGGCTTACGAACTCAGTATAATGATACGTTAAGCTATATTAATGAATTTTCAAGTACTCCCAACAGCATATCAAAAGTAATTAGTGGTGAATTTAAAATAAGCAACGTTTATTTATTCAAATTTTTTACTTATTTTATTTATCATTATGTGTCTACTAATCCTAACGTTTTTTTGTTTTTGGCATCTGCAGTATTTGTTGTGCCAAGCGTAATGCTTATAGCAAGATATTCAAAAAACTTTATGTTTTCTATGCTTTTATTTGTTTTTGGCGGTGGATATTTATTTTCTCTTGCAGGGCTAAAACAAGCAATGGCAACGGGTATTGTTTTAATGGGATTACCCGCACTTTTAGATAAAAAATATTTTAAATATTACTTTTTCTGTTTTCTTGCAGTCGGTTTTCACGCTTATAGTTTTTTATTTTTTATTTTACCCATTTTGGGTACGGAAGTATTTAATAAGCGAACGGTTGTTTTTTGTCTTGGCTTAATTTTAGTCGGTATAGGGCTGTCGTATTTTTCCAACGTAATTTCTGCAATTGTTGAGTTTTTAGGTAAGGAAATTGACGAAAAAGTGTTGGTGTCAGGTTCGGTAAATATTTTAAGAACTGTTGTTTTTTCTGTTCCATTAATTTTAACATTATTGGGAAGAAAAAAAGTTAATCAAAGTTGTAGTGAAAGTGAAAAATTTCTTATAAAATTAAGTGTTTTTTCTTCTATTTTTATGATTTTAGCAACTTTTGGAAACCCAGTTTTATTTGGAAGAATACCTTATTATTTTACTATTGGCAGTGTGATTTCCGTACCTATGCTAATAAAGAAAGTGTTTAGGGGCAAAGAAGCGACTATAATATCTTTTGTTGCCTCAATTTGTTATGTAGCATTTGGTTGTTATTCTCTTTACGTTGCCGGTGGTTTTAGATCTGATATTTTTGGACTATTATGGTTTTAAGGTGTTAAAAATGGTAAGCGTAATTATTCCCGTTTATAACG
>JAFTUZ010000052.1 GCA_017466005.1 Clostridia bacterium
AAGTACTTCCAGATTCAAACCAATTAGAATCAAAATCAAATGCTGTGCTGGTAGGTGTATCATCGTCTGCTGTGTAGTTTTTAATTTCTATAACTTTTTCTGGTGTTGTAAATGAGTTACCAGCATCATCTGTTGCTGTTGCTTTTACGGTAATATTACCTGTTTGAGCTTTTGGCACTTCAATTGTATAAACACCATTTTTTGCCAATAATGAAGTCCAATTACCATCATCATATTTGTATTCTACAACTAATTTAAGATTAGCATCAGCAATAGTATCTGCTTCATCACTTACAAAATCAACTGCTTGTACAGAGAAAGTTGTTTTTTCACCAGCAACTACTGTTTTGCTTACATTTAATAATGTTGCTTCTGGTGCTTCAGCATCTTCATAGTTATCTTCTACTGTAATAGTAAATGGGTCGTAGTAAATAGAACTGTTTGTAGAAGTACTATCTCTCATTTGATAACGTACTGTATAAGTACCAGCTTCTGTAAATTCAAATTCAAATGATTTATCTGCCTCTACTCTTCTTTCTTGGTCAGAAGAATTTGCAGTGTATGTGTAACTTGTACCAGTGGTTTTGTTTGTAATAACTCTTGAGAAAGTTAAATCATCATAATCATCAGTTAAATCCACACCGTAAATTGCTGGGAATTTTACTGTAGTACCAGTTGCTATTTTTGTAGGAATAGCATAATCAGCAGTTGCTAAAGTACCAGCCTTAAACGCATCTTCTATTTCTTCTGATATTAAATTTTTAACATCATCAAGATTTGTTGTATATTCTTCAACAACAAAAACTTGTGAACCAGTTGTGCCTTTTTTAACATTTTTTATTGTTTTATATTCTGCAGTAGCAGGGTTAACACCACCCAAATCAGAAACTTTATAAGAAATGTTATAGTTACCAGCTACAGTTGGTTTAAATTTGAAATCTTTGAACAAGTCAGGTCTTTCATCACTATTCCAAGTAATTTTTGCTCCGCCATTACTTGGTGTGCAAGTTACTGTAATTTCTGTGTAAACAGCAACTTCTTCTCCTGTTACAGTGTTTATTACAGTTGGGTATGGCAACTGTGTTTCAACATTTAATTCCATACTTGTTGGCATTGCTGAAGAAAGTGCAGAAATTTTTAAATCAACATCTTTTGTTTGGTCAAAATAATCTGTTGTTACAACTTCAAAATTAAAGGTTTTCTTAATTGTGTAAGTGTTTGATGATGTGAATGTATAAGTTAATGTATATTTACCTGTTTTAAATGAATTAGCAATATTAACTTTATAATAACCATCACTGTTTTTTGATAATGCAATTTCTTGTTTTTGTGGGTCTGTTAATGTAACAGTTAAACCAGCAGCCTTTGTTGCAGCATCATCTAAATTGGCAAAATAATCAGCTGTAAGGTCGCTTGTACCACTTTGAACAAAAATCACATCATCTTCATCTTCTTTTTCTGCACTTTCGTTAATTAAAGATGGGTATGGTAAAACTAATGTACTACCAGCATTTACTTTTTAAGGCAAAATTTGCTTTGAGTTTTCGTCCCAATCAAAACTAGGTACAATAGTATCTATTGCAATTTTAAGTTCTTTAGTAGCAGTTATAACGCCACCTTTTTCTACTGAATAAGTAACATAATAAACACCTTTATCAGAAGAAAGGTTTAAACGCCATTCACTACCTTCTTTATATGTTTCAACTGCCTTACCTACAGAGTTTGTAGCAGTAACATTAACTGTACCACTACCAGCAACAGCAGTTGGTAAAACTATATATTTTTTACCATAATGTACATGACTTGTTGTATCGTTAGACTTAATTTCACTTGCTTCATAGTTGGTTTTATAACTTGTTATACTTAAAGTATAACCAATATGTGAAGCAGGCGCAGTATCAGCCATAACTGTAGCATTTTTAGTATCAATACCAGTTAAACCAAAAGTTCCTGCAACCGCTACAACAGCGCCCATACACGCTATCTTTCCAAAGTTTTTAAATTTCATGAAAGTCTCCTTGTTCTTTAAATTAGTAAACATAGATATTTTATAACAATCTTTTGCATTTGTCAACAAATAAAGATACATTTATCTAGAAAATTTTACATTCCAGCATTTGATATCATTTTTTGAAATTTAACTATTTATATGCTGACAAAATTTGTCTTGTTTTGTCTGTTTTACTAAAAAATTTTTTAAAAATTAAAAAGCCCCAGTAAAACTTGGGACTTTTTTCTTGTTAGTAGTTTATCTATAAATTAGCAGTCGCAGTTACAAGATTTTTTCTTAAAGCACATACAGAAGAAAAGAAGTAAAATTAAAATTGTACAAAGGTCTATACCGCAGTTAAATATTCCGCAATTTAGTAAAACATAAAGAATTACTAATAATGTTAAAACATCACAACTAGAATTTTTGCTCATAGAATTACAACCACAGCCGTCCATTCCGCCAAACAATTTGTTGAACATCTTTTGAACCTCCTAAAATTTATTTGAGTTAAAAACTCTTTGTGTTTCTTTGCAAATTTTGCAAAATCATAAGATACTTTTATAAACTTTTCATTAGGAAATTTAGGTATTTATAGCATATTTTGCGATATGTATTTTTTCTTTTGTAAATCTACTCTTTTGTATTTTTTCTCCACATAGCCATAATATTATTTTTTTTAAAAAATTGTTACACTTTTTTTAATATTATTTCACCACTATTTGGGTCTAGTATAACTGTTATCTCATTATCCTCTTCATCAACAAACAAAACATACCAAAATTTATCATTAAATTGTTTATTAACATCGGTAATAATTTTTACATATACTTCAAAATTATTTTTTAAGTTAGTATTAATTTCGGTTGTAGCATTATCAACAGCCAAAAACAATGCCTCTTCTGCTGTTAACTGAAAGTTTTTAGAAATACACTCTAGTTTAGCAACTTCCGAAGATTGTCCATCATTTATATAAACATAAATTTCATCTTCATCTTCTACTTTTACACCTAAATCCACAGCATAGCTATCATCATACGGGCTTTTTTCAAATTGACCTTCAAAACTTTCTTCATTAACATCTACTTGATAAGCATAACCTATATTTATTTTACTAGTTTTAGGCACTATTGTTACAATAGTAAACTCTACTAAATCAGAACTAATTCCATCAATATTATACGGAGATTCTCGCATACCACTAGTTAAAGAAACAGCCCAATTTTCGGTTTCTGCTTCAAAATAATTATATCTTACATCTGCTAAATTATTTTTACATTTTTGATGAATATCTTGCCCGCACGAACAAAAAATTAAAGGTACAACAAAAACTATTGCCAACATATAAAATATTTTCTTCATCAATCCCCCCTGCATTATGTTATAAGCAATTACTATAACAGCAATTATTTAATTTAAAAACACTGCACTTTGCAATATTTAATAAAATATATGTAAAAATTAATGCAATAAGAACAGAAAAAAGAAAAGAACAACATAGATTTTTGTCGTTCTTTTTATAATTATTCTATATCAAGCATTTCCACACGGTCTTGATACTTTCCACCTAAAAACTCGGTGTTTAAAAATTCTTTTATTATTTTTTTTGCTTTTCTAAAACTTAAATCTTCTGCCCCAAGCACAAGCACATTGGCATTATTATGTTCACGGCAAAGTTTGGCTATCTTTTTGTTTTTACACAATGCTCCACGCACGCCTTTATGCCTGTTTATTGCCATAGACATACCAATACCTGTTCGGCAAATTAAAATACCACGATTATCATTATCTTCTTTTATTTTTTCGGCTACTTTATTTGCATAAATAGGAAAATCTACCCTATCAGTACTATTTGTCCCTAAATCTGAAACAGCAACATCATTGGATTTTAACCAATTAAAAATTCTACATTTTAAAATATATCCTTGGTGGTCACTTGCAATATAAATCATACTTTATCTCCTTGTTCTAAATATGCAACAACCTTAACTAAACCGCTTTTTATTTGTTTAGCCACATTTATATAAGCATCTACATCTTGACCATAAGGGTCTAAAACATCAAAACCTGTTAAATCTTTAAAACAGATAATCTTTTTTAATCTTGGTAAAGAAAATTTCTGATTTTCTGTCATTGTTAAAATTAAATCACACTTTTCTAAATTTTGTTTAGTAATTTGAGTTGCTGTATGTTTTGATTTTCTTATACCAAGTTTTTTTAATGCCACACAGGCATTTTCTGCCATAGGTTCACCTTCATTTACGCTAATTCCAGCAGATAACACTTTGGCTTTAATTTCTTTTTCTTTTAGCATAGATTTTAAAATACTAACTGCCATTGGCGACCTACAGGTATTACCTGTACAAACAAACAAAACGGTTTTCATATTTGTCTCCTATTTTGTTTTTTGTTTCATCATATATAATTTACGTTTACCATCTGTAAACACGGTTGCAGGAAACGCATCTTTTCTTACAGGTACTGCAATAATATTATCCAACGAATTTTTAATAATACTTTCTTTTGGAAGATAACTATTGTTTTTTATTGCCACAAGCACTCTTCTTCTTCTAGCAGATTGTTCATTTAAGTTTACAAATTTTATAAATCCCCAAATTAAAGGAGCAAAGGAAATCATAAATCCTAACACCCATAATGTTACATATGCACCTACACTCATAATTTTTCCACCTCATGTGTTCTTATAATAGGAAATCTTGTTTCTAAATTAGCATACTTTACAAATCCCAAACTTTCTGGAGCAAATAAATAACCGTTTACTCTAAAACCATCACCATGGAAATCTGTTCCCGCTGTTGGAATTAAATCGTTTTCCAAACAAAATTTTTGCATCCACAAACATTCTTCCATTGTAAACTTTTTGTGAATACTTTCAAAACCATCTAATACATTTAAAGATGCTAAATCTTTAACCAATGCTTTTGGGTCCTCTTCTCCATAAACATAAAATGGGTGAGCAAAAATAGCTTTTCCACCTGCTTGATGTATTTTTTTACATACATAATCAAGTGACGGAGTTTCGGTTACTATATCATAACAATGGAACAATGACCCAGGTTTAGCCATATAATCACGATATAAATTATTTTCTCTAAATATACCA
>JAFTUZ010000053.1 GCA_017466005.1 Clostridia bacterium
AAAAGATGCAGGATAAACATAACCATTTTCAAAACTTAAACGACACATGAATTTAGATAATTTTTTATTGTGCATATACTTCTTATCGTTAGCGTTTAAAAATTTAAAGTATTTTTTAATTGCAGTATCTACATCTGAATTAAGAATATCAAAAGTAGAATCCAAAGTGATAATAAAAGGGTCCACTATTAAATTTTCGTAAAAATATTTATGTGCAATAGAATTCCATTCCGAATTTTTAAGTTTTTCACCCTCACTTTCAAAAATAGCATACTCACAAAAAGCTTTTAAATATTTATATCTAGCCTTCTTTTCTTCCCTATCTATTTTTTTAATACGCCAAGCAATACTAAACGCCGTTGGCATAGACATATTTTGTGCTTTAAATATTTTTCTTAACATAGTATAAGAACGCAACACAAACTTAAAGTCAAACAAGAAAAACAAAATCACTAAAAGTATAATAGAAACCAAAGCCATTAATTCTGTTATAGCATTTTGTAGGTATTCTACACCCGACCCAAGCCATTCAAACATAATTTTCTCCTTTATATAATTTTAATAAGTAAATAAATTATACTATATATAATTCATATTTTCAAGTTTTATTTAAAAATAATAAATCTTTTCCCAAAAAACAAAAACACCTTTAAAAGGTGCTTACTTGTTATTGTGTTTTTACTTTTATTGCCACTACGCCATACTTTAATTCTTCTAACTCCGAATAAAAACTGTGGTAAACATCTTCTACATTTTGTTTACTATCACCCGCAAATCCAATTTTATCCAAAGGTAAAGTGTTAATCATTTCAGAAAAAGTATCAAAATAAATTAAATCTTCTACAATAGTTTGTAACGATTCTGTTAAATCTGGCTCTTTTTTAAAAACAATTACATCTCCAACACCTATCATTCTTCTCTTTTCATCATTAAGTCTTATTTCATAAATCTTTTCACCTGATTTAATCATATTAAAATAAATTTCTTTTAATTTCATTTCGTGCAACATAAATTATTTCCTTTTTTAAAAAAACCATAAAATTAGCACTAAATATATAAAAAAGTGATACTATATGGTTGTTTTTTGATGTTTTAATTGTTATTTTTTGCAATTTTTTTATTTTCTGTTAAAGCGCCTTCTGGTTGCTTTACACCTTTCTTCTTTTCCATAAAGTGCAAATAACTATGGTAGGCTATTATACCTAAAACTGCCATAAACGCACCAATAAACACACCGCCCAAAACATCGGTAAAATAATGCACACCTAAAATAATTCGGCTAATAGGCACAATAATTACCGCAAATGTACAAAGGCTACCTATTACATACTTAACCCAAACTTTTACTTGAGGCGAAGAAATTATAAAGTAAGCAAGCAAAATAAACACGCAAGCCGCCATCATAGAATGCCCACTTGGAAAACTTGTAGAACTTTCTTGCATCCACCACATAGCCTCGTCTGGGCGTGGACGCATAAATATAATTTTTAATAATTTTTGGAATAACCAAGTTATTAAAACTGTTCCAGCAAAAAACCAAGCCTTTGATTTAAATTTCCAAATAATAGCCATAACTACCACTAGCGCAACTATTACATAGGTATAACCAAGTTCGGTTATTATTCTAAAAAACCAATAAGTTGCCCCGCCCATTTCACCTCGCACGCTATATGCCCAGTTTGCAATTGAGGTATCTATACCCAAAGGTGCCATACCCACACTTGAAAGTACAACACTAACAATTATAAAACCAAGCAACAACGCACTAGCAACAATAGAAGAGATTAACCAAAATTTTTTTACCATACTATACTCCTAATAAATTTATCTTTTGCAATACATTTAGTTTGGTTTGTTATAAAAAATTTATTTATACATATATGTTATCTAATAAATAAAAATAAAGCAACCAATTATTAAAATAAAAAAACTTCTAGTTTATAGAAGTTTTTACATAAAATTTTTATTGGTTAAATTATTTTGCTCTTCTTTTTCAATTATTTTATCCACATAACAACCTACCGAGTCTATAACTTTATCCATAAGCAAATTCATACCATCTATGCGTTTAGAGTTATAATTAGTTATGTCCTCTTCGTGCCAACCATTTAATTTATTTAAAAAATGCCCCACAATAGTATTATCTCTTTTCTTGTTTTCTTTTGCTTTTTCTGAAAAGAAAATTCGTGGATTATTGTGCACTATTATTTCTTTTTCTTTTCTTAACATTTCCGCAATCTCTTTTTCATCTGTATCAATTTTTTCAAAAGTTAATGCACTTAAAAAATCTTCTTTTAAACGTATTTCCCCCATAGTTTTAGGAGTATAATCCAAAATTTGACTAAACCACAAGGCATTTTGATAATAACTATACCAACCAGTTTTAACAATGTTTGGTTTAAATTCGGTACCATAGTTTTTATATCTCGCTTGAACTAGAGGTTCTTGCAAATTTTTTTCATTAAAATAATTAGTTTTTTTTGTATCTACTTTATAACTATTAGAATATGGTAAAATTATCTGTTCTGCCAAACTATTTGGCCTAAAAAAGGAATACTCTATATTATAACCATCAACCTCACCAACGGTTACACCACTTTCTTTAATTAAATCTATTTTATGCCCTAGTGGTGATATATCAGTTTTTACTACTGCTAAATTTTGATTTTCATCTATTAATTGAATAACATCATAATAAGAACCTGTTATTTGTTTTTTATCAACACAAATACCGTGATTTAAATAATAATTTTTTCTAGATTCCAATAATTTTTCATAATCTAACTGCACATTATAAGCGGTTAATTCTTTATCTTTTTTAGCGTAAACTGGTATAGAAATTTCTTTTATCATTTACATTTTTCCTTTGTAATATTCTGTTACAAAAATTATACTATATAAGATATTTAAAGTCAATATTTTATTTTTATAAAACAACAAATATTATAACATTTTTTGTTTAATAAAAAAATTAAACTTTAACAATATATTTGCCAAATAAAAATTAAAATGCTAAAATAAAATTATGAAAAATATTTTAGTAACAGGTGCTTGTGGCGGTATGGGAAAAGCCACTTGCAAAATTTTAATTGAAAATGGTTATAATGTTTTTGGAATAGATGTTACCGAGTGTAATAACCCTAATTTACACTATGTAAAAACAGATATTACTAATCTTGAAAGTATAGAAAACGCTTTTAGTATAATATCAGAAAAAGTGGATAAATTAGATGCAATTGTACACTTTGCAGGCATATATAACCTTAATTCGCTTTTAGAAATTAGTGAAGAAGAATTTATTAGAATTTTTAATATAAATATGTTTGGTATGTATAGAATAAATAAAGTGTTTGCACCACTACTTAAACAAGGTTCCAGAATTGTTATAACTTCTAGCGAATTAGGCCCGCTAGACCCTTTGCCTTTTACTGGGCTTTATGGCATAACAAAAACAACAATAGAAAAGTATGCTTATTCACTTAGAATGGAAGTTCAGTTGCTTGGAATAGATGTGGTAATTTTACGCCCTGGTGCAGTAGATACTGGATTATTGCCTGCTTCTACTAGGGCAATAGATAAATTTTGTGAAAACACAAAACTATATAAATACAATTCTAATAAGTTTAGGCAAATAACAAATATGGTAGAATCTAAAAATATTCCACCAGAAAAAATTGCACAATTAACACTTAAAATTTTAAAAGCAAAAAAGCCAAAATATGTTTATAACATTAATAGAAACAAACTATTAAGACTGCTAAACTTTTTGCCACAAAAAATGCAAACAAAAATAATTAAAAAAATACTTTTACCACCAAAAAACAAAAATAAAAAATAGATATTTATAAAAAAATTTTATATAAAAATTTAATTTTGTTCTTGACAATTTTTTTAAAAATTGCTAAACTAATATTGCTTAAAACGACACATTAATCAAGAATTTATATGTTTTTAAAACCAGATTTTAACTAATTTTTTAATTAAAATGTGGTTTTTTTAACCCAAAATAAAGTGATAAGTTTTTCACTTTTGTTTACATAATTCTTATTAAAGAAACGGCAGTGCAAAATAGCCGTTTTTTTTGTTTTTTAAGAATAAAATTTAATTAAAAGGATAAAAAAATGAATACTAAAAACAAAACAATCCCTGTTTTTATAGTTGCCGCATTTGCTGTGTTTTTGGCTACATTTAACGAAACATTTATGAATGTTGCCCTTGCAGATATGTGTGCAAGTTTGGGCGTTGGTTTTTCTACTATTCAATGGCTTGTAACTGCATATATGTTAGGTGCTGCCATTATGGTTCCTGTTTCGGCTTTTATGTTTAGAAAAGTTCCAACAAAAATTTTATTTTTATGCACCGTAGGTTGCTTTATTGTTGGTAGCCTACTTGGTGCTCTTGCTGGAAACAACTTCATTTTAGTGCTTGTGGCAAGAATAATTCAAGCAATTGGTTCGGGTATGCTTATACCTGTTGCTATGAATATTGTTTTAATAATTGCACCAAAAGAAAAACTAGGCTCATACATGGGTATTATGGGTGCTATGACCACATTAGGCCCATCACTTAGTGTAATTATTGCTGGCTTGTTACTTACTATTAGCGACTTCCACATTTTATTCTGGGTGTTTGGCGCTTTATGTTTAATTTGCTTTATTTTAGGTGCCATTTTTGTAGGCAATGTTGCAAAACTTTCTAAACCAAAACTTGATGTATTATCGGTTATTTTAATTAGTATTGCTCTTATTGGTATTTTATTTGCAATTTCATTTGTGTTTAGCATGTGGTATATTGCTTTAATTGCATTAGCACTTGGTGTGTTAGCACTTGTTTGGTTTGTGTTAAGGCAACGCAAATTACCCGACCCACTTATTAACATTGAACCACTTAAAGTAAAAGCATTTTCTATTTCAGTTATATTAAATATGCTTGCTTTGATTATGGTATTTGCATTTAATGTAATACTTCCACAATACTTACAATCTGTAACTGGTGTTGATGCATTAACCGCATCACTTACATTATTCCCTGCAATATTCTTGTGTTGTGTAATTTCGCCAATTGCTGGTAAAATTTATGATAAACACGGTGCTAAATGGTTGCTTATAATTGGATTTGCTTTAATGGCAATTTTTGCCGTACTTTTGGCATTGTTTATATCATCTCCTAGCCTTGTTCTTTTAGGCGCACTTTATGTACCTGTTATTGTTGGGTCTGCGTTTATTATTGGTCCAGTTCAAAGTTACGGATTATCTTCTTTAAAACCAGAACAAAACCCACACGGTGTTACAATATTTAGCACAGGTTTCCAAATTGCTGGTTGTATAGGCGCATCACTTTTTGCAAGTGCATATGCGGCAATTATTGGAAATAGCGCAAACTTTGCACAAGCATCTAACACATCATTCTTAATTATTGGCTTAATTATTGCTGGTGTTGCTGTTTTAGGTTTGGTGTTATCTTTAATTTTAAACCATTTGAAACGCAAAGAAAACAACCAACCTAAAGCCCAACTTGAAGAAAACACTGATGCTGATGCAAAAGAAAATAATACAGAAGAAAAAATAGAAGAAAATAATGTTAACGAAGAAAACAACGAAGAAACAACTGTTATTGAAGGTAAATAACAAAAAATCGCAGTAAAAACTGCGATTTTTTATTTACAAGCTTTTATAAATGCCATAAATATTGCATTATGGTTTTTATCTATTTTATATAAAGATTCTGGATGAAAACAAACCCCCACAAAAAACTTTTTGTTTTTAGCTTCGGTAATTTCTATATTACCATCTTCATCCACTCCTACAACATCTAACATTAAAGCATCCTTTAGTGTATAAATATGCCTAGAATTTACTGCAAATTTTGTTGTTTTAACTATTTTATAAAAATTAGAATTTTTATTAATTTGCACATTATGAACATATTGTTTTTCTTTTTGGTTATGAAAATCTGGATTAGACACTAATTTAGTTTTGCCACCTAATGCCCTTATCATATTGTTATGCCCTGCGCAAGTTGCCAAAAGGGGAATATTATTTTTATAACAATATCTAGCAACCCACATTTCATAAACATCGTTAGTATATCCACCAGCAATAACAATACCATCACATAATTTAATTTGCGCTATTAAATTTTCTTTTTCTTTTTTTGTTAATATGTTGTTTAGATTTTTAGACATTTCTTCTTCATTGTTATTATCTACTAATATAATGTTTGAATTAGTTGGCAGCAATGCTATTGCTATACCACCATTTGAATAAATAGCGTCTTTAATTTCATCCCTTACAAATGTATTGTTAAACTTGTTTTTTATTTCCATATGTTTTGCCAAAATACCTATTATTGGTTTATTCATTTAACCCCTCCTGTTTTATATAAAATCTGCTTATAAAAATTGCAGAAAGTAAAGTAAAAATAGAGAATACTGCAAGCACCAATAAAGCAAGCCCAACACTTACCGTTGTTATTGCAAAAGCAACCAAAATATTTGCAATCATAATACCTTAACTATCCACAACTTCGGTTATCCAAAACATTTTTAAATGCTGTGGTTTTTTATAGCAGTTTACAACCAAATAATGTATGTATAATTTATAAAGGTCGTAAATTCCCGTTACTAGTAAACAGCCTATAATAATCAAAACAAGTTGCACAACAAAATTGTTTAAAAGTATTAAAGGCAAACTTAATAAAAGCAATCCTACCACCAATAAAATTGGTAAAATATACATAAGGGATTTATTAAATTTATGTATAATTTTTTCATTAAAAAAGTTCATTATAACACGCACAAATCTTCCAGCAAGCAAAATTAAAGTTAGTGCTTGAATTGCAAGATTTATTTCTTGTAAAGATATTTTTGTGTATTGGTTTCCTACATACCAACAACCTTTGAAAATTATAATAAATGCAAATATTGCCAAAGTAAAATAAATTACTTTTTTATCTATTGCTTTTGTTTTATCACGTTTTAAAATTCCTTCTATATTGTATTTAGATTTTGATTGGTCGGTGATAAAAAATGAAGAAACAAAATTAAGCAAAGCAAAGCCTATGCAACAATACATTGGTATATACGGATTTACATCAAAAACAAAACCAGAAATAGCAACAACAAATAATGTAATTATTGAATAACCAAGCCTACCCCTTGCACTATATTTTATAAAATGTTCTTTTTTATTTACAAGGCTTAAATTATTTTCTAAAATACACGGCCTTACGGCATAAAAATGAAAAGAAAGATAGTACAAAATATCTGCTATAACAAACCACGTAAAACTATTACCAAAAGTATATAAAATTGCACCTAGCAACATTGTTCCAGCCCCAACAGTGTAAGAAGTATTGTTGCCTAATTTTGCTATTAAAATAAGGCACGGAAAAGCAAGTAAAACACTTGTTCCAGCAGCAATTAAATCTAGCGTAAAAATCTGCCCATACTCCAAGCCCTTTACTGTGGTTAAAAACGCAACATTTATTATCCAATAAAAAATAAAATCACAGCCTATGGTGTATTGCACGGGCCACCATTTTATATTTCTCCATATCTTATTTTCGTTTACTGTTTGCTCCATAAAAATCCTTTAACACATTATATCAAACAAATATATATTTTTGCAAATATAAAGCAATATTTTATTATTAAAAACCAAATTTAATTTTTAAAATATTTATATAAAATTTACAAAAAAAGAAAACACCTAGTTTAAGTGTTTTCTTTTTATATTTTTTAAATTATATTTTACGTAATCCACGTTTTTTTCTTATAACTCTTAATATTATAATAGTAATTGCTGCAACAAGTAAAAATACACCTATGCAAGAAGTTATAATTATAACCTGTATTACTTCTGGGGCTGTTAAACGCTTAACTGTACCACTACCGGTAATTTCACCGCTAACTACTGCCTCTATTTCACCATCATTTACAAAAGTAACATCTTCATCTATGGTAATACGCCCTTCACACACACCAACGTTATACATACTACCACCTTCAACCACAAGGCTTCCGTCCATAGAGCCGTTATTTGTAACTTCTCCACCTTTTATGCTAACATTTGCATCAATTATACCACTATTTGTAAACACACCATCATTGTTTGTTACAGTACCAAAAACAGTTCCATTACCTTCAATTGTTACTCTTCCACCATTGTTTGTAACAACCCCAGATTGAATTGAACTATTTGTGTAAGAACCATTTAAAACTTCAACACTTCCCGACATAGTGTTTTTATTTTGAAATTCTCCACCATTAATAAGTACACCTGCATTTAAAGTGCCTTGATTATCTATAAGACCACCTAAAATAGTTGCCTGACCATTAAGTTCGCCATAATTAGTTATTGTACCTTGTTGCATATTTATAGATAAATCCATATCTCCATTATTTACAACACTACAATAGTTTTCTACATTTTCTTCTGTAGATTGTTTTGTTAAAAGTGTTCCTGTAACAGTTCCACTGTTGTTAAATTCACCATTTTGAATAGTAATATCACTATCCATTGTTCCTTCATTGTTTACAGTTCCGGTTACCATATCAACAGTCCCTTCAAAATCACCACTGTTATTAAATGTTCCGCTTTCCATTTGAACACCACCATTAATTGAGCCACTATTGATTAATTCTGGTGTACCACCTTCTGTTTCTACATAAACAGTACCTGTAATTTTACCTTCGTTAGTAACGGTAGAACCACGACAACGAATGTTTCCTTCTATTTCCATATTTTCGCCAACATAAGACACACCTAAAACTGATGTAAACACAGGGTTTGACTCAAATGTTAAACTAGAGTTGTTTTTAATAACTCCTGCTTCAAGATTGATAGTTAAACCTGTTCTTCCTGTTCCAATTATACAACTACCACCAATATTGTTTTGAATTGTTCCACCAAGCATATGAAATTCGGTTCGGTCATATAAATGAATAATATCTGCCCAACCACCTTTATTTGCCCAAGCATAACCTGTGTTGTTTTCAAACAATCCACTGTGTAAATATATTTTTGTTCCGCTGTTGCCTGCAATATATCCGTTACCTGCAAATGTGTTACCTATAATATCTATTGCGTAAAGGTTTATTATACTATTATAACAAAGCACTACACCACCATTACCACCACCAAAAGTGTTTGTAAAGGTGCATTTTTTGGTTTTATCACTTGCACCAAAATTTAATGTGCCATAGCTTACTTGAATACCGCCCCAGTTTGAAGTATGAGCCATTGCACTATCTTTAAAGTTTACTGATAAAAGGTTTACAGTAGCCTTATCTTCTTCAGTTGCTGTTATGTGAATAAATTTACCCCAAACATTTATTTTAGAAACTTCACAATTTTCCATTGTTAAATCACCAGCGCCAGTAATAAATGGTTTTGTGCTATTTTTTTCTGCTGTTATAGTCGCTACTCTTTCCGAGCCACTTAATTCATCTGCATATTCTAATGTATATACCGCATTAGAAGTTACAGTTGAATTTTTAATAGTTAAGTGCGCTGTTGCAGCAATATTAAAAGATGTTATTGCCCTATCTTGATTGTAGTAAAAATTAATACCATCAAGTACAGTATCTTCTGTAATTTCTATTTGTGTTGTAATATCAATATTTTTATTACCACCCTCAACAGCAGTATTTAACTCTTCTAAAGTTGCAACTTCTGTGTAGGTGATTGTATTGGATACATCTGCATTAACTTGCCCAAAGTTTAAATTTAGCCCTAAAAAACAAAATGTACACAACATACAAAACACAAATCCTAAACCAAGTTTTTTCATTTTGTTCCCCCTTATTTTTATTGCGTAAATTTTTTGTTTTTTAAACAATATACCTAATAATTATACCCCCCCCCCCCCGAGCGAAAAGTCAAGCAATTTTGTGTAGCTGTTCCAATATTTTTTTGTTTAAAAAAACCATATTTTTAGTTAAAGTTTTAATAAAAAAATAAATAATACATAATAAAATCTTTTGTTAAAAAAATAATTAAGAATAAACAAAAAAAATTGCAGTAAAAACTGCAATTTTAATTATAAAATTTTTGTATTTCATTACGCCAATTTTCACCAGCATTTAATATGGTGTTTTTTAATTCATTAAGTTCTATTTTTCCGCACTTTTCTATAAAGTCAAATATTCCATTTAATGTAAAGTAAATAGGATTACCCTCTTCACTTTTATTATGCCAAGGAGTATTAGAATCATCTACATTATATTTTTTTCTTACCTTTTTAGCAACCCTTTCATAGTCTTTATATATTTCTTTAAAAGATATTTTACGGTCTTCAAGTTCTGGTTTGTATAAAAAATAATTAAAAAAATAATAATCGCCAATTAAATGTAAAAAGTATCCTTTGTTATAATCGCTATTTATATCATTTTCTTTTAAAAAATTATATAAATTAGTTTTAGATGCAAACATTTCTTTTACTGTTGTTATATTATCCCTTTCTTCACTATAATGTGCTTTATATTTTTGCTCCTTCCCTTGCAAACCTATAATATCCGGAGCAATACACCCATCTAAAAATTCTTTTTTATTTTCTATTTC
>JAFTUZ010000054.1 GCA_017466005.1 Clostridia bacterium
ACATCTCCAACAATGTGGATATTCGTGTTCATACAAAAGTTCTTTAATAACAGCACCAGATTGCTTAAGGTCTTCTATAATTTCTAAATTAGCAACTATATTACGTTTACCTTCATATTTTTTAATGTCAGAAGTAAAACAACCTTTATCGTCTATTAAATTTATAAATGGTAAATCATAAGCCTTACCAACCAACGAGTCGTCTTGACCAAAAGCTGGTGCTATGTGTACAATACCAGTTCCATCAGTTGTTGTAACATAATCTGCACACACAACATAATAAAGTTTTTTATCATCAAATAATTTTTCTGATAAAGTAAACACAGGTTCGTATTCATTTTTTTCCAAATCTTTACCAATATAAGTTTCAACTATTTCGTATTCTTCAAAAACTTTACCAACCAAAGAAGTTGCAACTATATAAAACTCTTCCCCTACTTTTACTTTTGCATACTCTATTTCAGGGTTAACTGCAAGTGCGGTGTTGCTTGGCAATGTCCAAGGAGTGGTTGTCCACGCTACAAAATATGTATTTTCGTGTTGTTTTGATTTAAAACGCACATAAACTGTTTTATCTTTAACTGTTTTATAACCTTGTGCCACTTCATGACTTGCCTGACTTGTTCCACATCTTGGGCAATATGGGCTTATACGATAACCTTGATAAATATCTCCTTTATCAAAAAGTTGTTTAAGCGACCACCAAACACTTTCTATGTATTTATCATCACAAGTTAAATATGCTTTATCAAAATCAACCCAAAAACCAATTTTTTTGGTTGCTTCACGCCATTCTTTTTCATAGGTGTAAACTATTTCTTTACATTTTTCAACAAAAGTTTTAACACCAACTTTTTCTATCTCTTGCTTGTTTTGAAGACCAAGTTCTTTTTCTGCTTTTTGTTCAACAGGTAAACCATGTGTATCCCAACCAGCTTTTCTTATAATTTTTTTACCTATCATAGATTGATAACGCAAAATAGTATCTTTATATATTCTTGTTGTTGCATGACCTATGTGTGGCAAACCATTCATTCCTGGTGGACCTTCAAAAAACACAAAAGGTTTTGCATCTTTTCTTAATTCATTTTGCTTTTCAAAAGTATTATCTTTTTCCCAATAATCAAGCATTTCTTTATCTATTTTAACCAAATCAAGTTTAGGCTCTACTTTGTCAAACATTTTATTTACTCTCCATTATTCATAGTCTTCTACAATTTTATTTAAATCAATAACATCGGCAACAGTAATAAGACCTGTTAATTTACCAACCGTACTACCGTTTTGCGATATTAATATAATCATAAGTTTTCTGTTTCTATAAAACGCATCAAGTGCTTCTTGCACTGTTAATCTTTCACTTCTTACACAATAAACAACTTCGTTATCGTTAGGGTTTAAAATATCTTTAATTATTGTGTTTTGAATATAGTCTTCAGTAAGCATACCGCGGTGCAATGCTTCACCTATTGCGTGTATAAGCCTTGCAGGTGTAGCAACGCCTATTAATCTATCGTTTTCAAACACTGGCAAATTTTTAAAACCAGATGTTCCAAACAACTCAATAACCTTTTTAAGTGGCATATCATGACGAACAGTAAAAATATTCTTTTTGGCAACAGATTCAATAACCAAAGGTGGTTTAGCCACTAAAATTGCTATCTTTTCCATTTCCTGAACCACCGATAAATGAGGTTCGGCAATAATATAATCTTCATTACTATTATGAATTATTGCATTTCTAAGCCTTGCATAATCCACCAACTTATCTTCATATTTTCTTACCACACTATTTAAAGGAACAGTTCTTCTAATCATATCAGAAAAAGTCATATTCCTTTTAAAATTATAAACCGAACGCAAAGTTTGGTCTATGGTATTATAAGCATTAATAAAGCGTTGGGCATTAGATTTTTTATCTTCAAATATTGTATTTAAAACTTGTTCTTCCATAAAACACCTACCTTAATAAAGTATATTTTAACATATTTACCACCAAATTACAACGATTTATCTAGCAATTTTTTAAAATTTATTATAAGAAACAAAAAACAGGCATAACCTGTTTTTAATATTTAAACGCAAAAGCGTTATTTAAAAAAGAATGCCGTGCGACCAATTTTGAACGCATTCACTAAAACCGTAACCCAAAGCCCAACTCCCCCAAGGCTACCTTATGGCACACAATTCAATCCACTTAATGCTGCTGTCTTCCGACCCTGACATGGTTCGTGGCGACTTGTTGCACAAGACCTTGAGTTCATCATTGAATTTTGGGCACTAATTAAAACAAATAACGCCCGAGATTGGCTGGTCAACCCTGCTGTAGCGGATTGCAGGTTCAGGGCACCGCTAGCTCCCCGTTTAGCACAGCATTATAATTATATTACATAAATCAAAAAAAATCAATCATTTTTGTTCATTTTTATTATTTTGCCTGCAAATAAACATATTTTTATTAATTTTAACAATTTATTATATTTATTTCATTCAACTGTTACAGATTTTGCTAAATTTCTTGGTTTGTCTGGGTCATTACCCTTTTTTATAGCGGTTAAATATGCTAATTGTTGCAATGGTTTAGCACAAATTAAAGGCATAAGTTGGTTTTTATAACTCGGCAATTTTATAAAATAATCTACTTCTTTTTCCAACTCATCAAACTGACTTAACAACACCACATATGCCCCACGAGATTTAATTTCGTAAATAGCATTTAAAGTTTTTTCTATTAAATCTTGCTGTGTTAAAATCACCACAACCACCGAATTATGTGTTATTAAAGCCAAACTGCCGTGCTTTAACTCGCCTGCTGGCAATGCTTCGCAATGAATATAACTAATTTCTTTTAGTTTTAAAGCCCCCTCTAGGGCAATTAAATAATCCAGTCCCCTTCCTATAAAATAAGCACTTTCTTTGCTTGATATTTTTTCAACTAAAAAATTTAACTTACTCTTATAATTATTATTTTCTAAAATATCTGCCACTTTTAAAAGGTCTTTAATGGTATAATTAATTTGTTTTTTATATAGTTCGGCAATTTTTAAAATCAAGCAATATAATGCTGTTAGTTGTGCTATGTATGCTTTTGTAGATGCAACAGCAATTTCAACACCAGCAAACGTATAAACACAAAAATCTGCAAGTCTTGTTATTCTGCTTCCTATAACATTCGTAATAGCCAAACAAAAAGCCTTTTTCTGTTTACATAACTCCATACAAGCCAAAGTATCTGCCGTTTCGCCACTCTGACTTATAAAAACACAAAAACTATTTTCATCTAAACTAGGATTTTTATATCTAAATTCACTTGCATAATCCAGCACCACTGGAATATTGCATTCTTTTTCTAATATATATTTTGCAACCATACCAGCATGCAAAGCCGTTCCACAAGCAACTATATTTATATTTGAAAAATTTTTTAGTATTGAAATTGGAATTTTTTCCATTGTTTTATTTAACTCAAGTTCGTTTATTGTGTCTATTATAGATTTACCATCTTCATCTATTTCTTTTTCCATAAAATGCTTGTAATTACCCAACATTACTTGGTCTGCTTTTAATTTTTGTGCAATAGTAACAGGTTTTATTTCATTTAAATTATTATCATAAATTGTTATTTTATTAGTTTCTATTACCCCCAACTCACCATCGTTTAAATAAATAGTTTTATTAGTATATGAAAGCAATGCCGAAACATCACTTGCTATAAAATTTTCTTCATTTCCACAACCAATTATTAATGGACTTTGATTTTTAGCAACAAATATACAATTATCTAATTCATTAATTATAATAGCAAGTGCATACGAGCCTTTTAATTTTTTTAAAATTGTATGCAAAGCCAAAATTATATTTTTTTTATTAATTTCTTTTTCTTTTAATTCCACCGCCAGCAAATGCGGTATAATTTCGGTATCTGTTTCAGAAGAAAAACGAACACCATTATTTTTTAATTCTGTTTTTAATTGCAAATGATTTTCAATAATTCCATTATGTACCACTGCAATTTTATTTAAAAAATCACAATGCGGGTGTGCATTTTCGTTATTAGGCTCGCCGTGCGTTGCCCATCTTGTGTGCCCTATCGCACAAGACGTTGAAAATACTTTATTAATTACTTTATTATTTAAATTAACCAATTTTCCCGAACTTTTTTGAATTTCTAGTTTACCACATTCGTTTAATGCAACACCAGCAGAATCATACCCCCTGTATTCTAAATTAGATAATTCTTGCATAACAATTGGCAAAGCAAGTTTATTGCCTACATATCCTGCTATTCCACACATAAATTA
>JAFTUZ010000055.1 GCA_017466005.1 Clostridia bacterium
TGCTAAAGATTCTTTTCGTTCTCCTAAAATTTGCCCTTCAAACAAATTATCTTCTTTAAAATCTAATTGTTTTGTTACTATTTCATTTTTTTTGTTTATAGTAATTCTTGCCATAGTTTTATTTGGATTTCTATATATAGTGCGTTTTTGATTACTTAGTTCTAAAAAACATAATTATTAGTAATGCAATAATCAATATATGGTTTTAAATTTTCTACTTCAAAACTGTATTCGTATTCTGTATTCATAATTAACACCACGTTAAAATATTTTAACATAATTATTATTTTTTTACAACAATCAGTTGCATAAATTTTAATTTTCCAATTCAAAGAAAAAATAATTTTTGGAAAAATATTTAGAGATTTTCTACAAAACAAGTCAGATTGTTTTAAAATTTTACAAAAAAGGAACGAGTGGGGAACTAAAAAGGAACTGATGTGGAACGAGCCATAAACTATACTTATTGAGTATTTGAAAAAATACACATTTTTTATTTTGGAGGAAAATATGTTACAAACTATAGCAAGAATTGTTGCTGAAAGAACAGGTTGTGATGAATCTAGCGTAAAACCTGAAAGTACTTTTGCTGAACTTGGAATAGATTCATTAGACACAGTGGAACTTTTAATGAATTTAGAAGATGAAACTGGTTTAACAATAGAACTTGACCAAAAAATTGAAACTGTTGGTGAATTGATTGCTGTTATAGAAGAAAAGAAAAAGAACAGCTAAAAAAGTGAAATGTTTATATAAACAATTTATTTATGTTGCAAAATTATTTTAATATTTGCAACTTATTATGTTAACAACAAAGCAAATTAAAATTTGTTTTGATTATATATTAAAAAGTAATAAAAAAATGTTGCTTTTAACAAAATGCGAGGAATTATGGATTTACTAAAAAATAAAATTGCAGTGGTTACTGGTGGAACAAGAGGAATTGGTTTTTCTATTGTAAAAAAGTTTTTGAAAAACGGTGCAACAGTAATTATATTTGGCTCAAAACCAGAAACTGTTAATAATGCAATTGAAAAACTAAAAGAAATAAATAAAGAATATAAAGTTGAAGGTTTTTATCCTAAACTTACAGTTTATAAAGAAGTAGAAGAAACAATAAATAAAGTTGCTAAAAAATATGGGAAAATAGATATTTTAGTAAACAATGCTGGTGTTTCTGCTATGGAAAGTATTTATGAATATAAACCCGAAAAGTTTGATGAAGTTATGGCTTTAAATGTAAATTCGGTGTTTTATGGAATAAGGGCTGTTGCTCCAATTATGAAAGAAAATGGTGGTGGGGTAATTATAAATACATCTTCTATGGTATCTATATATGGTCAGCCTGCAGGAGTTGCTTATCCTACTTCTAAATTTGCAGTAAATGGGCTAACAAAATCGTTGGCGCGTGAACTTGCTGGGGATAAAATAAGAGTTAATGCGGTAGCGCCAGGTGTTACTAATACAGATATGGTTGCAAATTTACCAAAAGAAGCGTTAGAAGGTGTTAAAAGTACAATTCCGTTTGCAAGGATTGGGGAGCCTGATGAAGTTGCAGATGCATTTTTGTATTTAGCAAGTGATATGGCTTCGTATGTAACTGGTGAGATTTTGTCGGTAGATGGTTGTGCAAGGTCGTAATTTAATTGATAAGTGTTTAATAAATGATTTAAGAGGTTGTTATGAATAAATCTGAAATATGTAAAATTTTAGGAATAGAATATCCTATTTTTCAAGGCGGAATGGCTTGGATTGCTGATGGTAAACTTGCTGCTAGTGTGTCTGAAGCTGGCGGTTTGGGAATTATTGCTGCAGGGAATGCAAGTGGAGAAATAGTAAGAGAGCAAATAAAAATAGCAAGGTCTTTAACTAAAAAACCTATTGGTGTAAATATAATGCTTTTAAGCCCGTTTGTAGAAGAAGTTGCAAAAGTTGTTGTTGAAGAAGGTGTGGAAGTGGTTACAACTGGTGCGGGTAATCCTTCTAAATATATGCAACAATGGAAAGATGCAAATATAAAAGTTATTCCGGTAGTGCCATCTGTTGCAATGGCAAAATTAATGACAAGGTTGGGTGCAACTGCTTTGATAGCCGAAGGTGGGGAAAGTGGTGGCCATGTTGGAGAACTTACAACTATGGTTTTAGTTCCGCAAGTTTGTGATGCAACTAATTTGCCAGTAATTGCTGCTGGTGGAATTGCTGATGGCAGAGGTATGGCTGCTGCATTAATGTTGGGTGCTTGTGGTGTACAGATGGGAACAAGGTTTTTAAGTGCTTGTGAATGTACTATTCACCCTGTGTATAAAGAAAAAATACTTAAAGCAGGTGATTTGTGTACTATGGTTACCGGTAAGCGTAGTGGACACCCAGTTAGAAGTTTACGAACAGATTTTGCAAGAGAGTATAGTAAAAAAGAATATGGTGGGGCATCTGATGAAGAATTAGAAAATCTTGCAAAAGGCTCATTTAGGCAAGCAGTGGTTAATGGAGACTTGACAAACGGCTCTTTCCTTGCGGGGCAAATTGCAGGAATGGTGAAAAAAGAAGAGCCTGCAAAAGATATTATTTTAGATGTTATGAAAGGTTGTGAAGAAGTGTTGCAAAGGAGTAGTTTATGGGTAAAATAGCCTTTGTTTTTTCTGGTCAGGGCGACCAATATGTTGGAATGGGTAAGGATTTATATGAAAAGTATGATTCTGCTAAAAACATATTTACAAAACTAGATAAAATACGCCCAAATACGATTAATCAATGCTTTTATGGAACAGATGAAGAATTAAAAGAAACAAAAAATACACAACCTTGTTTGTTTGCTATGGAAATGGCGGGGGCAAGTATATTAAAAGAAGCCGGGATAATACCAAGTGCTGTTGCTGGGTTTTCGTTAGGTGAAGTTGTTGCATTAACTTTTTCTGGTGCGGTTTTATTAGAAAATGGGTTTGATTTGGTTTGTAAAAGAGGCGAAATAATGCAAAAAGAAGCCGAAAAACACGAAACATCTATGGTGGCTGTTGTAAGATTGACGCCGGAAATTGTTAAAGAGCTTGCAAGCAAATATACCCAAGTTTTTCCTGTAAATTTTAATTGCCCAGGGCAAATAAGTGTGGCTGGAAGTAACGAGCAAATTGCAAAATTTAGTGAAGATGTAAAAAATGCTGGTGGTAGGGCAATACCTATAAAAGTAAAAGGTGCTTTTCATTCGCCTTATATGAAAAAGGCATCGGAAGAATTTTTGCAGGTTATTAATAATGTAAATTTTAATACACCACAAATTACATTATTTTCTAATGTTACAGCAAAGCCTTATGATAATAACATAAAAGAATTATTATCAAACCAGATATCTAGCCCAGTGCTTTGGGAAAATATTATAAATAATATGATTGATTTGGGTATTGATACATTTATTGAAATAGGACCAGGAAAAACATTGATAAATATGATTGCAAAAATAAGTGATAAAGTAAAAACATATTCAATATCTAATATAGAACAAATTTTATCAGAGGTGAAAAATGGTTAAAGGTAAAACTGCTATTATAACTGGTGCTTCTCGTGGGATTGGTGAAGCAATTGCATATAAGTTGGCATCTATGGGTGCAAATATTGCAGTAATTTATGCTGGTAGTAAAGAATCGGCAGAAGCTGTAGTAAAAAAATGTGTGGAAGAATATGGCGTAAAGGCAGAAGCATATAGTTGTGATGTATCAAATTTTGATTTAGCAAAAGAAACAGTTGCAAAAATAAA
>JAFTUZ010000056.1 GCA_017466005.1 Clostridia bacterium
AATATTTTTAAATATGTTAAAATAGCAGTACAATACTTTTGAAATCACGAGGGGGTGTAGCTATGAGTAGAGAATGCGAAATCTGCGGAAAGACTAAAATGAATGGCAATAAAATCAAACGCGATGGCCAAGGTATTTTAGGTCGTAATTCATACCAAAGACAGCCAAACTTGCAAACAGTTACTGTAACTGAAGAAAATGGCAGTACTTGCAAAAAAAGAGTTTGCACAAGATGTCTTAAAAAGATGAAAAACGCATAATTACTATATTAAGTATTATAAAAAAGAGCAATCATAAGTTGCTCTTTTTTGTTTTATGTAAAATTATTTACAGTTTATATATTGCTTACTAAAAATTAATTTTAATAATCCCCTTAAAAATTTTGGCGATTTAAAACAAATAATTTTCATACTCCCCCCATTTTACGTTTTTAATATTATATGTTAATTTAAAAAATAGGGTTACTTACAAAAATTAAAAACTCTTTAATTTTTCTATTGTTTTAGCACGATTGCTTGATTTATATACTTCACTACCAGAAACAAGCACATCTGCCCCACTAATAGCAACAATTTGAGCATTTGTTGTATTTATACCACCATCTACTTCAATAATAAAATTATAACCACTTTCGTTACGTTTTTTATTTAATTTTGCAATTTTTTGAATAGACGACTTTATAAATGTTTGCCCACTAGCACCAGGCTCTACACTCATAACCAAAACTAAATCCACGTATGGTAAAATAGTAAAAATATTTTCAATAGGTGTTTGAGGTTTTAATGAAATACCAACATTAACACCCAATTTTTTTATTTGCTGTAACGCATTAATTAATTCTATTTTGTCATCAAAACACTCGTAATGGATTGTTATATTATTTGCACCGTATTTTACATATTCCGCAACAACTCTCATTGGGTCTTTAATCATTAAATGTACATCTAACAACAAATTGGTAGATTTTTTTAAAAAAGCCACAACAAGTTGGTCAAAAGTTCGTGCTGGCACAAACTTTCCGTCCATTATATCACAATGCAACCAATCCGCACCAGCAAGCTCTAATTCCTTTGCATATTTAGATAAATCTTTTAACGGACAAGGATGTGTACTTGGTGCAATTAAAACTTTTTTATTCATATTACCTCCTTTATGAATAATTATATTTTTTATTTTTAACTCATACTAGATGGATTAATTTCTACAAACACAGATACTTTAGGGTTTTGATATTTACTAGCAATATCAAAAACTTTATCTATAAACTCATCAACCACCGCTTGTTTTACTCGCAAAACAATTTGCAATCTATGTTTTTTCTGTATTTTTGCCACTGGCGACTTCATAGCTTTACAAAAAATAATATCGCGTAAATAACTTTTCTTTAAATCATCTATTTCTAAATTTATTGCACTTGCAACAGATTTAGCCATTTGTTCAAATTCACTTGAAATCATAACACGCATTATTGTTGCAAAAGGCGGAAACTCGGTAGTTTGCCTTAAATTAATTTCTCTATCAAAAAATGCTTTATAATCATAATTTGCCACAAATCTATAAACATAGTGGTTTGGACAATATGTTTGTAAATCCACTTTCCCTATTTTATCTGCCCTTCCAGCACGTCCAGCAACCTGTGTTATAAGTTGAAAAGTACGTTCTACACTTCTATAATCTGCAAAATGCAAACTCATATCAGCATCTACAATCCCCACTAATGTAACATTAGGAAAATCGTGACCTTTGGCAATCATTTGTGTCCCAACCAAAATACAAGGCCTTGTTTTTTGAAACTCTTCTAATATCTTTGCATGAGCATTTTTGTTTTGAGTTGTATCAAAATCCATACGTAAAACTTTTACATTAGGGAATAAATTATTTAACTCTTCTACAACTCTTTGTGTTCCAATAGCCCCCATTCTTAAATAGCCACTTCCACAATTAGGGCAATTTGTTAAAGCCCTATACCTTCTTCCGCAAAAATGACACTTTAACTCTCTATCTTCTTTATGAAATACAAGTGATGCATCACAGTCTTCACATTTTGCATTATAACCACATTCTCGGCAAATTACAAAACTAGAAAAACCACGCCTATTTACAAATAGCATTGCTTGGTTGTTATGTTTTATACATTCTTCCATATCGTTTATCATTTGTCTTGAAAATATACCCGTATTACCCGAACTTATTTCAGAACGCATATCTACAACTTGTATTTGAGGCATATCTTGATTGTTAACACGTTTAGGAAGTTCTAGCAAAACATATTCCCCAGTTTTGGCTTTATAAAAACTTTCCACACTAGGTGTTGCACTTCCTAAAACCAAAGGACAATTATTATATTTGGCTCTAAATTCCGCTACATCATGTGTTTGAAATCTTGGATTGCTTTCACTTTTATAAGAACCATCGTGTTCTTCATCAATAATTATAATACCCACATTATTAAGCGGAGCAAATATAGCAGACCTAGCTCCAACAACTATTTTGGCTTGTCCTTGTCTTATGCGTTGCCATTCATCAAAACGTTCACCTGCCGAAAGTCCACTATGTAAAATTGCAACATCTTCACCAAATCTTGCTCTAAAAGACCCCAGCACTTGCGGTGTTAATGAAATTTCTGGAACTAACATAATTGCAGTTTTACCATCTTTAAGCACATTTCTAATACAATGCATATAAACTTCGGTTTTACCACTACCAGTTACACCAAATAATAGGTATGTGGCTGGCTTTTCTTTAATACTTTCTACAACTGCATTTTGCTCTTTTGTTAATATATTTAAAACATCACTTTTTTGTTGAGAATCTGGTTTTCTTAACTTTTGTTCTTGTTTTTTAATTAAAACACCTTGCTCTATAAGTTTTAAAACTGCCGAATTTCCAAATTTTAAATTTAATTCGGATTGCAAATATTCTTTCCCGCTTTCAATATGATTTATAAGTTCTATTTGTTTTACGGCATTTTTTCTAACACAAGCAAGCAAATTCTCTTTGTTTATATTTTCGCTTACAACTAATTTATTAACAATAAGTTCCTTTACTTTTCCTTTTCGCATATCGCTTGGAATAAACAGCCTTATTGCATCAACTGTTTTTATATGATTATGTTTAATCATATAATCGCTTAAACTTAAAAATTCTTCTGTTAATATAGAAAAATCATCAACAGCCTTCACTATGGTTTTTAATTTATTAACATCATAATCTGATGTTTCTTTTAGATTAAGAACATAACCTTCTATTTGCCTATTACCAAAAGGGACCAGCACTCGCTGACCCTTTATAGTATTTTCAAGGGCTATATATTCAAAAACCCTATCAACTTCTGAATGAGCAATATCAACAATAACTTCTGCTATCATATATGCTCCTTTAAATTATTAATCTAATGTTGTGTCGGAAACAATTTTATTGTCGTAAACTTCTTTTGCAGCAATAGCAATTACTTTAGGGTCCTTTTCAACAGGCTCTCCAGCAAAATAAATATTGCTTAATTCTTTTGCTCTGTTTGCCACCAAACATGTAAGCAAAAATTTGTTACCTACTTTTTCTCTTAATTCATCAATAGGTGGTTCACTCATAATATATTCTTCCATAAACACATCTCCTTTTTTTAACCAATTAATTTATTTAAAATTTCGCCAACCATTTTAGGGTTTGCTTTTCCACCAGTTGCACGCATTGTTTGCCCTATAAAAAATGCCATTGTCTTTTGGTTGCCCGCCTTAAGTTCTGCAACTGCTTTTGGATTGTCTTCAACAATCTTTTTAAGTATTTCTTCTAGACCACTTGTATCACTTATTTGCCCTAATCCCTTTTCTTCAACAATTTTTTCAGGGTCCAAATCCGTTCCCCAAATTTCGTCCATAAGTTGTCTTGCAACCGCCTGGTTTATTTTGTCTGAATGATACATTTCTAAAAGTTTTGCCATTTGTTTTGCACTTACTGCAATATTAACTTCTTCCCCTTCTTCTGCATTAAGTTTTTTAAACACCTCACCACAAATCCAGTTACATACAAATTTAGGTTGATTAAACAAACTTATAACAGACTCAAAATAATCTGCAAATTTTCTTTCACTTGTTAAAAGTTTTGCATCTTTTTCGTTTAAGCCTAATTGCATATACTCTTCCACACGTTGTAGAGCAAGTTTTGGTAAATCAGACTTAATTTTATTTAAATATTCATCAGTAATTTTTATTGGAACAATATCTGGATCTGGAAAATAACGATAATCTTGAGAATCTTCTTTTTCTCGCATAGAATATGTTTTACCTTCTTCATCGTCCCATCTTCTTTTTTCTTGAATTATAACTCCGCCCTTATCAAGAACTTCAGCTTGTCTTTTAGCCTCATACTTAATTGCTCTTAATACAGCCCTAAACGAGTTAAGGTTTTTCATTTCAGTTCTTGTACCATATGGTTCACCTTCTTTATGAAGTGAAAGGTTTACATCACAACGCAAACTACCTTCTTGCATTTTACAGTCACTAACCCCTACATAAAGTAATGTAGAACGAAGTTTTTCTAGATATGCCACAGCTTCTTCCGCACTAGAAATATCTGGTTTAGATACTATCTCTATTAAAGGCACACCAGCACGGTTAAAATCTACCATAGTGCCATCTATGTCGTGTATTAATTTACCAGCATCTTCTTCTA
>JAFTUZ010000057.1 GCA_017466005.1 Clostridia bacterium
ATGTAAAAACAATAAAAAATATAGGCTTTTTGCCTACATTTTACTACATACATTTTTGTTCGGTTACTTTTTTAGGGCTGTTTGTTGTGTCTTTTAATGTTTTAGCCGCTTCTGAAACAGTTATGCCAAAATTTAAATTATAGCCTTTATAGTTATAATAGTTAACAGCGTCTCTAGATAAGTCACAAGTATATATAGTTGGGCTTGATTCGGTAAAATCAACCTCTGCACCATTAGCTTTTAGCAACCAAATATTTGTAAAATCATTTACATCGCTTAACATTTGCCTTGCTATTTTGGTGTGAATATTTTTCATAAAATCAAATTTAGGGTTTTCATTATGTTTTACATAAAGTTTTGGATATGAATAATCAAGTTCATAGCATTTACACACTTTTCCATTAATTTCACGCATAACAGGATAAGCACAGAAATCTAAATCTTCAAAAATTTGTTTATATTTTTTTGCATAATATTCACATTTTTTACCATTTACTTCTTTAAAAAGAGCCAACGGTATATCGTTACAATCACGCAACTCACCATAAACATTGATTTTGTTAACGTTATAGTTAATTATAACATCGCCATCATTTCTTAATTGATGATAACAACTTGGACCCAACTTTTTTGCTATGTTATGTAAATCTTCTGGTTTTGCATACACAACACAAGCAGTTGCTGGCTCTAGCATTGAATCTTCTTCAATTATACTAGAATGTTTTTTTGTTTTGTAATTTTTACAAGACAAATATTCTGGCAAAAATTGAAGCCTTTTGATTGCTACTGTGTTGTAATAAATAGCAGGCACCATATCATCTATTGGGTGCAACAAACTTTCATCTACATAATTACTTAAAAAATTTTTATTTCTTTCCGTAACAATATCTTTTGTATGACTAGGTAAATCAGTACTACTATAAACTATTTTTTTGTTTAATGCATTTTTTACATATTCTTCTATTTTACTTTTCATAACAGTTTCCTTTAGTTTTGCTATTTGTAATTATAGCATATTTTTTATATTTTTCAAGATGTAATATTTATTAATATTTTTACTAAATACTATAAAATATTATATAATTGTTTTTACATACTTGCTTGATTTTGATTTTTATTTTCTTCATAATCACGCATTGTTTTAATAGTTGCCTCTTTTGATGATGGATAACCTTTTGCCGCAAAATATCTTCTAAAATCTTCTGTAATATAACCTTCTACTTTTTTTGAAGCCGAGATCGTAAAACTACCTTTTTTAAAATCTAATGGTGTACCATCGGTATATAATAATTGAATCTTATCATAATCGGTTGTTAAATTCAACACATCTCTCATTATAGGTCTGTTTATTTTTGTTATAAAATGCCTTGAAACATCTGCAGTTCTATTAAACTTTTCGGAAGAAGCATATAAACTTGTATATGCAATATTAAGTTCATAACACTTTTGCTTTTGCCCATCAAATTCTCGCACAACAGGATAAGCACTAAAATCTACATCTTTATAATCTTCTTTTAAGATTTCAATATAAGCTTCACACATTTCCCCATCATCATCTTTAAAAAGGGCTATTGGAATATCATCACAATCACGCAACTCTTGATAAGCATTAAATTTTTTAGGATTAAAAACTATTTGTGTGTTTCCGTACTCTTTTGCCGATGTGTAAATTGATAAGCCATATTTTCTGGTTGCATTACCTAATTCGTTAGGGTCTATATACACAGCGCAAGAGTATGCTTTTAAATCTTTAACACCTTCTATTTCTTTTGAAAAAACTTTAACCTTATCTCTTGGACAAGCATAATATTCTGGCCTTTTAGCACCAGCAAACACCCCATAAGCCACATTGTAATAAAACGCTGGAATTAGCCCTTCTTTGGGTCTAATAAAATCTGTTTGAACAAATGATTCTAAATAATTTAAATTTTCTTCAATAACTTCTGTTTTTTGTTTAAGTTTTAAAGGATAATTGTGTGTAGAATATACAATTTTTTTATTAAGCACATTTTCCACATATTCTGCTATTTTATTTTCCATAATTTTACCTTTTGTATTGTTTTATATTATAATTATATCATAAACAAAAACATTATTCAATATGTAATTTTAAATTAATAACCAACAAAACTTATACTTACAAAAAAAGTAAGTTGTTACACTTACTTTTTACATAAATTTTTGTTTGCTTGCTTCAAATTTTTCGTCATAATTATCTCTTACATCTTTAATCTGCTGACCCTTCACTATTTCATAACCTTTTGATTTAAAATAATCCATACAAAATTTAGGAAATGGTACCGACAAAGTTCCGCTACTACTAAATAAATAAGCATTACCCTTTCTTAAATCTAATGCAGTTCCATCGTCGTTAAGTAGCCACATTTTAGAATAATCTTTTACTACATCTAAAATTTCAGCCATTATAGGCTTGTGTATTTCACTTACTAAACGTTGGATTTTTCTATCTGCTATATGATTTTTATACGAATTAGGATAAGAAAAATTTAATTCTAAACAATTTTGTTCTTGCCCGTTTACGTTTCGTACCACAGGATAAGCACACAAGTTTATATCGCTGTATTTATATTTTAATCTTCCTACTACCCAATTTATTGTATCATCACCTTCTTTAAAAAGTGCTATTGGAATGTCGTCACAATCACGCAACTCTTGATAAGCGTTAAATTTTTTAACATTATATGCTGTTTTAAAAAAGTAACTTGAAACCAAACTGTTGTAATGAGAAAAACCAATTCTTCTATCTATAAGATATAATTCCTTTGGGTCAACATAAATCATAACTGCATAAAAATTGTTATTATCTTTGTCTATTAATCTTGAAGATTTTGCTGTTTTTAAAAATCTTACAGCAGTATATTCGGGCATTAAATTATCTGTGCTATGTCTTTTTACAAAATTATAATACACAGCAGGCACCTTATCACTTTTATTTCTTATAAGTTCTTTTGCTATATAAGTATCTAATAAATTTTGTGGTATGCCATCATCTTCATCTATAAGCTGATTTAAACTATTTATATTTTCTTGAAAAATAATTTTTTTGTTTAACGCATTTTCTACATAGTTAGAAATTTTACTTTCCATAAGCTTTCCTTTTGTAGTTTAATTAAATTAATTATAACACTAAAAAAACCTTCTTTCAAGATGTAAGTTAAAATTAGTTACTTAAAAAATAAAAACCCATTTAAAATGAGTTTTTACTTTTATAATATTAAACAATTTCTACAAAGTTACTTGCACTTATTGTGTAGGTTAATTGCAAATCTTCTCCGTTTCGTTCTACAACAACCACTAATGTACTATCTGGTGTTACTTTCCAAGTTAAATCAAACACCATATACTCACGCGTAATATCGTAAGTTGTGCCATCTATAATTATTTGTTTTACTATATCGCCAGATTGTGCCCCCGCTTTTGCAGAAGCAGTATCTTCATAAACAGTATCAAACACCACAACTTCTGAAAGTTTTATACTACCATCTTCGGCTTCATAGCCACCTATTTCTTCAAGCCCAACAAGTACACCAAACTGGAATTTATTTACAGTAGAAACACCTTGTTCATTATAATTGTACAATAAGTTTTCTATAACACCTATTGCAACATTAGAAGGTATTACATAACCTATATTATCGGCATCTGATGATTTACCAACAACTATTCCAATTAAATCACCATTATCATCAAACAATCCGCCACCGCTGTTTCCACCATTAACCGCAGCATCAGTTCTAAACACTCGGCTTGTAATTGTAGAAACTTCGTTTGCAGCAGTAAATGATACGTGTTGGCTATCTAAACTAATAATTCCAGAAGTTGCTGCCATACCCATACCTTTGGCATTTCCTACAACATAAATAGAATCACCAAGATTTACTGTGTTAGAGTCTTTTATAGTAGCAACTTTGGCAAAACTATTTTTTAAAATCTCGCTACCTGTTACTTTTAACAGTGCAATATCATATTGCATAGAACCGCCAATAAACTCGGCTGGTATTGTGTAATATGTGTATTCCATACCATACAAATAAAGCCTTATATCATCACAAATTTTATCTTCTGTAGAACAATCGGCATCATAAATTACGTGATAGTTTGTTATTACATAAGCATCGCCAGTTTCTTTGTTTATATCATAAATAACGCCCGAACCAGCACCGCCATAAGCCGAACCGCTACTATCGGTGTAATATGTAAAAATTGAAACACAAGAACTTACCGCTTTGCCCACAGCAACAGTAGAATTATTGCTTTCATCTTCTTCTAAAAATTGTTTACAAAAATCAAAGAAAGTACCCTGATAACCATTTAGCACAGCGGCATTATAAATATCTAAAACCGAAAGAACGTTTCCATCTTGCCCATTTAATCCATCTTTGCCATCTACGCCGTCCACACCATCTTTACCATCTACACCGTCCACACCATCTTTCCCATCTACGCCATTCTTTCCATCTACACCATCTTTACCGTTTATACCATCTACACCATCTTCACCATTAGTAACAGTAAAGGTGCTTGTTGTTCCGTTTGTGTATTTTATGGTGTAAGTATCCACCAAGCCTTCGGTGCTTGTTTTTTCTATACTAACAATAGATACAATCTCGGTTTCGGTTGGAGTACACCCAGAAAAAATAAACAATAAAGGAATTAAAAATAATATAAAAAATAAATATGATAATTTATATTTTTGTTTTACAATCATTTGTTTCTCCTATTTTTATACAAACGTATAATATTATTATATCTAATTTTTAAGAAAAAAACAAAGCTTTTACTAACAATTTTTTCCACATATTTTACAAACTTTTCCACACATAATATTTAAAAATAATTTAAACAACAAATTTATATTCAATGTTTAAAAAATTTTTTATCTGTTAATACTTGTAAAAAAACAAAGAGGAGTGTTTATGAATTTAAAAGATAGTAAAACTTACCAAAACCTTGCACGTTCGTATGCGGCAGAATGTCAGGCACGCACAAGATACGAATTTATTGAATATGGTGCTAGGTTTAACGACTATAAAAACATTGCAGACATAATAGATGAAATTGCATATCAGGAATTTAACCACGCAAGAATGTTTTACACATTTATTCAGCAAGGAGAAGACCAGCAAATAGATAACATACGTATAGATGCAGGATTCCCTTTTCGTGAAAAATGGGATTTAGAAGAAAATTTACGTCTTGCCAGCCAAGATGAAGCCAACGAAAAAGAAATGTATGAAGAGTTTGCCAAAACAGCACTTGAAGAAGGCTTTCCAGAAATTGCACAATTATTTTTAGACACAAAAGACGTAGAAGAATATCATCGTCAAGTATTTGCCGAATTATACGAGCAAATGAAAAATAAAACACTATATCAAAAAGAAGAGACAGTTACTTGGGTTTGTGCCGATTGTGGTTATATGGCAACCGGAAAAGTTGCGTGGGACGAGTGTCCACTTTGCAAAGCAAAACGTGGGTCTGTAAAGTTAATTTTAAATGCACAAATGATTAACAACAAATACTGTGCCTAAAATAAAAATGTTGGATTTCCCCAACATTTTTTTGTTTAAAAGTAACAAATTAAATTAATATCTTAATAAATGCACAAGTTTGTAGATTTTTGTATTATTTATTTTTGTTGACACAGTAATCAATTTTTAATATACTAATACACAAAGGAGGATTAATTATGAGCAAATCTAAAAAATCATCAAACAACCTTTTGTTTAACATACTTGCTTGTGCTGGTTTAGTGTTGTTAGTGTTACCCATGATTTTGGCTGTGTATTCTATTTCAAACCAATTAGGTTCAGCTAGTTACGGCATTTTTACCGACTGGAGTATATTAGAAGCAATCTCAAGCCTTAACACAGCAAGTATAATGGTTGTAGATATTATGGCAGTTGTGCTTTTATGTATTGCTGGTGCTTACCTTATTTTGTTCCTTCTTTCTCAATTTACAAAAGCAGACAAAAACAATTTATTTGGTAAAATAAATAAATTACTTGCTATGGTTGCTTTGCTTTTAACAGTAGTTGCAATTATTTGCGTAATTGTTGCTTTTGCATCTGTAGAAAGTTTTGTTCCAGCAATTGGTTTCTTTATGCTTGTAATCGGTGGCGTTGTGTTTAGCGTGTTCGGTTATCTTGCAAACAAAGATGCTTAATAAAAATTAAACAAAATATAACAAAAAATAATAAAAAGCCTATACTGTAGGCTTTTTATTATTTTTCTGCTTTCCAAAGGCTGTGTAAATTGCAATAAGCATAAACTGCTTCTACTTCATCATCTGCTGTGATTGCAAAGTTTGCTTGTGGTTTATCGGTTGGTTTTAAATATTTAATTTGGTTGCCGTTTTTGGTTTGCAAAACAATCCATTCTATGTAATGCTCGGCTATCATTGGGTGCTCAACTTCGCCAACAGTTACAAAAACATTGTTATTCTCTACTTTAAAAACTGGTATGTGCTTCTCTAAAGATGCTTCTGTTATTCCAGCAACAATTTCACTCATAGGCTCGCCACAACAAATTATAGGCACTCCTGTTTTTTTAACAACAGTAATTATTTGCCCACAATGTTTACAAATATAAAACTTTGTTTCCATATTTATCCCCTTTTTGTTTGATATAAAAACATTATACCACACCCCCACACACTTTCAAAATAAAATATTATAAAAAGTTAAAAATTCACCCCAAAAAAACCACAAAAAGTAATAACAAAAAGCACGAACACTTACTTATAATGTTCGTACAATTTATTTTTGGCGGAAAGGGAGGGATTTGAACCCTCGGTTCCTTTCGGAACACCAGTTTTCGAGACTAGCACATTAAACCACTCTGACACCTTTCCATATTAAGTTTTTTCTAATTTTTAGCACATATTGGTATTTTAATTTTACCACATATAAAAGTTTTATGTCAAGGCAAGTTGGAAAAAATAATTTATATTTATTATTATTTTATATTTATATACAAACATTGCTTGATTTTTAAACAAATATTTAAAATTACAGATTTTAATTGACTTTTTACCCTACTTTTTTCTATAATTAAATATAACAGCAAATTTGTTTAAACCACTAAACAACAAACTTAAAGGAGCAAGATTATGTGTTTAACTTCGTTAATTAAATTTGTGTTTAAAATACTTGTTCCTATTGCTATAATTGGTTTAATTGTTTTTGCAATATATAAATAAGGAGGACGAATATGGCAGAAGAAAATGAAAATGAATTTAAAAATGAATATGATGATACAAAACCGTTAAAACCCTACCGTCCTTCTAAATTTGCCGGCAACACTAAAGATATGAGTATGGAAGAACTTGCCGACCAGTTTGAAGCAAAAAACCCAAATAATGCCAACGAAACAAATTTGGGTGAAGAGGTGGAATCTGATAAAAGTTACTCTTCTACTAATGATAATGTGGGCGAACCTGTAAATACAAAAACTAATGCTGGTACCACAAGCGATGACACCACCAAAAGTGCTAATGCCGGCGAGGCTGGCAGTGCCGAAAATTCGACTGAAGGCGAAGGTTCGGAAAATGCTGAAGATGATGAAGGCATGGGCGGCAAGATTGGACAAGCAATAAACACGGCAAAAACTGCAGTTGATGATGCTAAAAAATCTATTAATAACGCTATTGATAAGGTAAAAGACCCACTTAAAGAACGCAAAAAATGGTATGGCGTAATGAAAAAAGCGCGCCAAGATGATAACTGGACTAAAAACAAACTTCCACCTAGTTGGGCAACAAGGGCTTTAATAGCAACAAGTAGTAACCCTGGCGCAAAACACAGAGTTAAGCAATTTGGTAAATCTAGTATGGATATTAAAACCAAAGCTTTAAAGGGACAAGCCAAAGTTGCTGCTGGTGGCTCGCTAAAAGATGCGGAAAAAACAATGGAAGATATTAAATCTATCCGTGAAGATATGCAAAAGCTTGCACCAGAAATTCAAAAAGATTTAACCGAAGCAATGGTTGAAAAAATTCCACAATTAAAGCCAATGGCAAAACTTGGTTGTTTACGATTTATGCCTACCGAACTTATGGGTAAAATTTTTGGAGATAATTTTGCCACTTGCACAAGTTGTATGCCAACAGCAACAAAAATGATTATTGGTATTGCTTGTGTGGGCGGTGTGATTGGGCTTTTGGTTATATAGCCCAATTTTTATTTATAATTTACTTTAATTTATTTTAAATTTTAATTAAAAGGAGTTTTGTATGTTTGAAGAACTACGAGGCCTACCGCCCAAAACCCCAAAGCCACAATTAAGTAACAAAAAAAGGGGCTGTAAAACGGTTGGATATGGCTTTTTGATAGTTGCAATAGCTTTAATTGTTGGCCTTGTTGTTATGATTCCCTACTTTTCCAATCTTGGTGCAATAGCCGAATGGAACAACTTGGTTAAAGACATTACAACCGAAGTTAACCGAGAAGATTTTGCACCTAACGAAATAACACAGCAAGACCAAATAGATTTTGAAACAAAACTTAACCAAAATATTACACTAAATGATGGTATGATATTTGACCAAAACGGAACATTGTTGCTGGCTAATATGAATTACCAAAACGTTGCAATGCCCTCTACACTTACCCTTACAAACAAAGACGTTGTCTGCTTTTTAAACAGTTTAATTAAAGCAAGTTGGCTTAACGAGTTTAGTGAAGTTTTGGAAGAAAGTGATATTAAAATATTAGAAGTGAATTTTACAGAAGAAAACATAAATGGAATTGTTGATGCTTCTATTGTAGGGGTTATATCTTCTAGCTCGTTAGGAGATAGTACCGACCGACTACAATCAGATAAATTACCCGATAATTTTTATGTAAAATTAGAGTTTAGTTTAAATACACTTTTAAACTTTAAAGTTGAAGATGCTAATTTAATTATCAACAAAGCAAACGCAAAAGAAAGCAAAGTTTGGAACACTTTGTTTGGGTACGATAACGAAGAAGATATTTGCTTTATTACCGCTAAATATGTTTCAGACCAATTAAATATATTTACTGGATATTGGAATGCAAACCTTGTTTTTAATAACAACGAGTTAGTTATTAATTTTGCTTAATTTTATATATTATGTATCAAAAAAATGCAATATAGTGCTTAAATTTTGCAATTATGTTGCATTTTTTTATTTTTTATTAAAATATTAACAACAATATACCAACAACAATTAAATATGGAACAAACCACCAAAAACCAATTTTGTTTACAAGGTTTTTCATAAGTTTTAAACCTAGTAATGCCGATATAAATGCGGTTAGCATTGCCACAACCACACTAGACCAATGAGTAGAAGCCAGTGTTAGCGCCTGCCCCGAAAAAAGTAGTTCGTACACCAAGCTTGCAACTATGATTGGAATACTCATTAAAAAGGAAAAGTCTAAAACCGAGTTTTTCTCTCCTCCTGCCACAACACCAAACGAATAAGTTGTACCACTACGGGAAAGGCCTGGAAAAATTGCAAGTGCTTGAGCAAAACCCATTGATAGCACAGTAGTCCAGTTTAATGGTTTAAAGCTTGGATTTTTTTGTGAAAAAAGTTGAGCAAATGCCAAAAATATACCTGTTAAAATAAAACCTACTGCTACCATTGTTAAACTGTTTAATGTACTATCAAAAAACTTGCCAAAAACTAGCACAAACACCGCAGCCGGTATGGTTGCTACAAATAAATATTTATTCATACGGCAAAAAGGGTGTGTAATTAAATATAAAATAGTTTTTCTAAAATACCATACAACCGCCACAAGCGTTGCAATGTGCAAAAGCACATTAAGTAACACAGCATCTACTTCTACCCCAAACCAATGTTCTAGTAAAACCAAATGCCCACTACTAGATATTGGCAAAAATTCGGTTATACCCTGCACTAGACCTAATAATATTGCTACCCAAAAAGCCATACTTTCCCCTTTTTGTTTTTAATATATTATGTGAATTTACCCCTAAAATATTAGATAAATTGCTAATTTTACAAAAAAATGTGAGTATTGACTTTTTTGTAACTTTGTGTTATAATAACAAAGAAAAAATTAAAAGGAGAACCAATATGAACAATACAAAAGGTAAAATACAAGAACAAGTTACCCCATTTAAACAAACACCAATAATTAGTGTTGATATAGATGGAACTTTGGTTGATAAAAAAGCAAAAATCAGATTAGTTAGTAAAGAAAACAAACAAAGCATTAAAGATTTTACAAACAAAGGCGGAATTTTAATTTTAAACAGTGCTGGTACTTTTGCAAACTGTAAAAAAATTGCTAAATGTGCAAAAATTAAAACTGTTATTTCTAGTAACAACGGTGCGTTTGTTAGCATTCCAGAACAAAGTGATAAACCACTTATAAACTTGCGTGTTAGCCCAGAAACAATTAGTAAAATAAAAAGCAGACTTGCAGAAGTTGAACCTAATGCGTTTGTTGCTATTTCTGGTAAAGATAAAAAGTATTATGTAGACCGCAGTTCTACAATGGTTAAATTGTTTAAATTAAAAGAATTTTTTAAATTTAGAAACAAACTTTCAATTTCAACCAGTAAGAAAAACTATGAAGATATGATGCTTAAAACATATTCGGTACAAATTTTCCCACTCCCTTCAAAAGCAGGTTTTACAAAGGAAACCAAAGTAATCTCTAAAGAAGAACAAGTTGCAATTACTAAAAAAGCACTGGGTGTTTTAAAAGAAATTATGGAAGAAGAAATTAAAACAAATGGACAGCCAAGTTTTAGAATGGAAATGGGCGATATGGGAATTAGTATATCTCACCCACAAGCAAGCAAATTAAACGCTATTAAAGCCATTGTAGAGCAACACAACCAACAAAACCCATCTTCTCCTATAACAAGCAATAATATTTACGCTGTAGGTGATGGTTTTCAAGATATGTGTCAGGTACTTGCAACAGAAAATCCAGCAGAACAATTTTTTACAATGAGCAACACCAAAGCTAGCACTTATGAAAATGGTGCAGTGTTTGAAAAAATTATCAATAAACAAATTTTGGAAAAGAAAAAACAAAAAGAATTAGAAAAACTTAATAAAAAAGAAACAGTTGAAACTATTTTAGATGATATTGATGAAATTGAACTTGATGAAAATGAAAAATTTAGTTTTAGAAATAATCAAGTAAACAGTGTATCGGAAGCAATTAGTAAAGTAACAGAACGTACTGAATCTCAACCTGTTAGATAGAAAGGCATTAGCCTTTTTATTTTTTACACTAAATTGACTTTTGTTATAGAATATGATAAAATTATATTAGAATAAATTAAAAGGGGGTTAAAATTATGGAAATTTGCGAAGCTATTTTTAACCCTTTGGGGTTAAGCACTCAAACAGTTAGCTTCCTTATGGGCTGACTTTAATATTTTTAATAAACAAACATAAATGCAATTTTTATTGCGTTAGTTTTTGTTTACCTAAAAAAATTAAAAATGTTAAAATAAAAGGAAGAAAAACTATGCTTACAATAGAAAATTTAACACATGGTTTTGGCGACCGTGTGCTTTATAAAGATGTTAATATAAAAATTAATAAAGGCGATAAAATTGGGCTTGTAGGTGTGAATGGTAGCGGAAAATCTACCCTTATAAACATACTAAATGGAACATTAATTTGCGATAAAGGAAATGTATGGTGGGAAAAGAAATTTAAGGTTGGATATTTAGACCAGCACGCACAAATAAACCCTGAAATTACCGTTTTTGACTACTTAAAACTTGCTTTTAAAGATATTTATGAAAAAGAAGCCGAATATAATAAAATAAACGAAAAATTTGCAACGGCACAACCAGAAGAATATGAAGAACTTGCACACAAAGCAGAAGTTTTATTTGAATATTTAGACCGCAACGATTATTATTCAATAGAAAGCACAATTAAAAAAATTTCTAGCGGGCTTGGTGTGGCAGATTTAGGTTATGATACATTAATTAAAAAATTAAGTGGTGGCCAACGTGCAAAAGTTATTTTAAGTAAACTTTTGTTAGAAAAGCCCGACCTTATAATTTTAGACGAACCTACAAACTTTTTAGATACCGCACACATAGAATGGCTTACAACTTATTTAAAAGAACTTAATGGTACATTTTTAATTGTTTCACACGATACAACTTTTTTAGATAATGTGTGTAATGTTATTTGGAGTGTGGAATACTGTAAAATAGAACGCTATGTTGGAAACTATTCACACTTTGTTAATCAAAAACAAGAAAAAACAAATTTAACCGAAAAACTAATAGCAAAACAAAATGAAAAAATAAATAAGTTAGAAGAATATATTGCAAAAAACAAATGCCGAACAGCAACAGCAAAACAAGCCAAAAGTAGAGAAAAGCAATTAGCAAAAATAGAGCGAATAGAAAAACCAGAAGAACCACCTATGCCAAATTATCACTTTTTATGCGAACCACTTTCGGCTAATATAATTTTAAAAATACAAAATTTAAGCGTAGGCTATTACTACCCTATTTTAAAAAATATTAATCTGTTTGTTCAGAATGGTGAAAAAGTTAGAATAAGTGGATTTAATGGAATTGGTAAATCAACTTTACTTAAAACTATAATTGGAGAAATATCGGCATTAAGTGGAAAAATAGATAAACATCATTTATTAAATATTGGTTATTTTGAACAAGAAATAAATTGGGTAAATAATGCAATTACACCAATAGAAGAAATAAGAAACAACTACCCAAAACTTAACGATAAGCAAATACGTGGTTGCCTTGCAAAATCTGGATTACCAAGCAAACTTCAGATGCAACCATTAAGTAGTTTAAGTGGTGGCGAGCAAACTAAAGTTAAGTTATGTAAATTTATTTTACAGCCATTTAATATGCTTATATTAGATGAGCCTACAAACCATTTAGATGTAAATGCTAAAAAAGCACTAGCAAAAGCAATTAATGAATTTAGCGGTGCTGTTATATTTGTTTCACACGAAGAAGATTTTGTAAAATTAATTAAACATAACGAATTAGATTTAAGCAAAAATTTAAAATAATTTTTTAATAAAAAGGCCTTTTAAAAAGGTCTTTTTTTACAATTAAAAACTTTTTAAAAATTTAATTAAAATTAATTAACATTTATGTTGACAAAGTAATATTTTAGTTGTATAATAAGCGCGACAATTTTAAAGTTGTTAGGAGAAAATATGAACACCAAAGAAAGTTTTAATGGTCAATTAGAAATTATAAAAATAGCCAATTTAAAACTACAAAAACAAGTGGATACACTTTTTAGTATAAATCCAAATAAAAAAATGCAAGTTGGGTATCAAAAACACTTACAAAGTTTTTATGAAAAAGCCAAAACTTATGGTGATAAAATGGTTAGTTTGAATAACAGCTTTATTAATATTTTATCTGATGACTATAATGTTAATGATTTTATTGAAACCACTATGTATTTTATTACTCCTATGATGGATAAGGTAAATGATAAAAACTGCCATAATGCAATAGAAAAGGCAGAAAATAAAATTTACTCTTGTGAATATTCTGAAACACCAGAAGCGGAAATGGCAAGAATGGGTAATTCTATTAAAGCCTGTGATGGTGTAATTAGTTGTTTTAAAACTTATTTAAAAAATCATAAAATTAACCCTGACACACAAAAAACTTTAGAAGAATTTACTAATTTTATAGAGTATTTAAAAAATCCAAAAAATGAAATTAATCAAAAAAATTTAATGGAAAATTTATATAATAAAATAAGCAACGAAAATAAATTGTATGAAAGTGCAATTATTCAAGAATCGTTAACACACAACACCTTTAAACAAACAGCATTAAAACAAACACAAATGTAAAAAACAAGACCGTTTTATGGTCTTGTTTTTAATTACTATCTTTATGCTTGTAATGAATTGTCCAATCTTCTTTTATATCATCATAACTTGCTAAAATTATATTGTTAAGCTCTTTACGGTTTTTTATATTTAAACCATTATACAACCAATTTACATCTTTTTTTAGTTCGTTTAAACCAGAATATGAAATTCTACCATCTATAACCAAATAATTTGGTAAAGTTGCTTTTTCGTATTGTTCTTTAACATCACTAACAACAACTGGCTTTTCTTCACCTTTTGGCATTATGCTTAACTTTCCGCTTGTTTCAAAAATAGCATATGCAATATCTTTTATATCAAAGTATCCCAAAACTCGGCACATACCCAAAAGGTCGTTTATATCTAATTTACTTTTTTTAAGTTGTTTGTAATCTATTTTGCCATCATAAATTACAGTTGTTGGGCTACCTTTTAAAAAGTTTTTTAGTCCTGGTGTTTTACGCCCTAAATACGAAACTAACAAATCAAACAAAAAGAACACTGTCATTGCAATTAAATAATAGTAAAATGGCGTTTCTCCAACATCGGCAGCCATATCTGCCGCTATACTACCTATGGAAATACCTACAACATAATCTATAAACTCTAGTTGGGCTATTTGTTTTTTGCCTAAAATTTTTGAAATTATAAACAAATAAACCACAGCAGTTGCCGAAAAAACTAATAAATAAACTAAATCTGGCATAATAACCTCCTTTGGGTAATTATTACCTAAAAAAGTGTTTATTAAACCATAATTTTATACATTGTTCTAACACCAGCGCGTTTTGCAAAACCTTTGGTTTTGGCGCGCCCCCAAAGGGGGTGCGCAGTGCTTTTTGCCCCAGCAAAAAAGGCACGCAAAACGCGCGCCCTTGTTAAACAAATAAACCCATAATATATAAAACAAAAATCATATTATCTACTTTATTAATAAATTTAATCCGCTTAATTTGGAACAGAAACTTTTGTGTTGTTGTAATCATTATTTTTTAAATTAAGCCCACAAACTGGTTTTAAATTTTTAGAAGATAAAACTATACTATTTGTGGTTTTGTTGCTAGGTGCATCAAACATAATATCTAACATAGCCTCTTCCATAACCGTTCGCAACCCACGTGCACCAACCTTTAAATCTTTGGCACGTTTTGCAATTTCTTTTAAAGCATCGGGCTCAAACTTTAAATCTATTCCGTCCATTTTAAATATCGTTTGAAATTGTGAAATTAACGAATTTTTAGGTGTGGTTAATATATTAATTAAAGCATTTTCATCTAAATCATCTAACCCAACCACAATAGGCAATCGCCCTACAAATTCGGGTATTAAACCAAATTCAACCAAATCGGCAGGACGCACTTGTTTTGCAAATTTATAATCTTGCACAGGATCGGCTTTTTGCGTTTTATTAAACCCCAACACATCACATTTATTACGCATAGCAATTATTTCGCCAAGTTTTACAAACGCACCACCACAAATAAACAAAATGTTGTTGGTATTCATTTCTACTGTTTCTTGATGCGGGTGTTTACGCCCGCACGAAACGGGCACAGATGCTATTGAGCCTTCTAAAATTTTAAGCAATGCTTGCTGAACACCCTCTCCGCTAACATCACGTGATAAACTTCTACTTTCTGGCTTTTTTGCAATTTTATCTATTTCGTCTATATAAACAATTCCCATTTCGGCACGTTTTATATCGTATTCTGCATTTGCCAAAAGTTTAGAAAGCACGCTTTCTACATCATCTCCTACATACCCAGCTTCGGTTAGGGTTGTGGCATCTACACTAGCAAAAGGCACTTTTAAAATGCGTGCCAATGTGCGTGCGATTAGTGTTTTTCCAACACCAGTAGGCCCTATCATAAGCACATTACTTTTATCAAGTTCCACCCTATCAGATTTGGTGCTAAAATTATGATTAAGCCTTTTATAATGATTATAAACAGCAACAGATAACGCACGTTTTGCACTATCTTGCCCCACTATATATTGGTCTAAATAATTTTTTAATTCCATAGGTGTTGGAAGGGAAAATTTTGAACGTGTAACTCTGCTTTCTTGCTCTTTTACAATCTCCTTACAAATATCTACACAAGTATCGCAAATAAAACTCATACCATCGGGGCTAGACACAAGTTTTCTTACTTCGCTTTGAGTTTTTCCACAAAAAGAACAAGTCATTTCTTTCATACAAATTCCCTTTTAAATTTTTTTACTATTTAAATTATGCCATATAAACATAAAACTATTCTTTATCAACTTTTCTTTCTAAAATAACATCTATTATGCCATATTTCTTGGCTTGTTTTGCGTCCATATAATTATCACGTTCTATATCTAAAAGAACTTGCTTTTTGGTTTTACCACAACTTTCGGCAATAAGACGTGCATAGTTGTTGCGGTCTTTAATACCCTCTTTTAAATAAATTTCTATTTCTGTTACTTGCCCCTTAACGCCACCCCACGGCTGATGAATCATAACTTTGCTGTTTGGCAACATATAACGCTTACCTTTTTCTCCTGCACTTAAAATAAGGGCGGCAGCACTTGCACACAATCCCATACATATAGTACAAACTGGGCAACTTATAATATGCATTGTATCTAAAATAGCAAGCCCCGCTTGGGAAACCCCACCGGGCGAATTTATATACAAATAAATCTCTTTTTCTTTATCTTTACTTTCTAAAAATAAAAGTTCGGCAATAACAGTGTTTGCCAGCATATCATCTATTTCGCCTGTTATAAAAATAATGCGGTCATCTAATAGGCGTGAGTATATATCGCTTGTTCTCTCGCCCAATGCGGTTTTATCTGTAACACTTGGAATTAACATAATTTACCCCTTTAAAACAAAAATAAAAAAGGAAAAGTTTTTAAAAACTTTTCCTTTGTAAAATAGTTTTATTTAATTATTTTTCTTCTTTTTTAACAGTTTTTCTAGCACAAGTTCTTTTAGGTTTTTCTTCTGCTACTTTTTCTGTTTTAGCAGTTGTTTTAGTTGCTGCTTTTTTTGTTGTTGTTTTTGTTTCAGCACTTTTTGTTGCTGCTGTTTTTGTTGCTGATTTAGTAGTTGCCTTTTTTGCAGGTTTTTCAGCAGGTTCTTCTGCAGTTTCTGCTTTTTTGCTAGCTACTTTTTTAGTTGTTGTTTTTGCAGCGGTTTTTGTTGCTTTTTCGGTTGTTGTTTTTTTAGCTGCTGCTTTTTTAGCAGGTGCTTTTGCTTTTTCTACAACTGTGTTGTTTTTCTTTAAGAATTTAAGCAACTTGTCCATAAGTATATCACTTTCTACGTGTTCCAAGCGATGAGAGTCGAGAGACTTTTTGACTTCTTCTGTCGATTTACCTTGCATTTTAGCAATTTCAGCAATTTTGCTTTCCATTTCTTTTTCGGTTGCTTTCATTTTTTCTTTTCTAATAATTGCTTCAAGCATAAGTTTAATTTTACTAATGCGTTCTGCATCAGCACGACGGTCTTCACGCAATTTTTCTACTGTTGTACCCATATAGTTTGCGTAGTCAGAAAGTTGAATGCCTTGGTATGCCAAACGGTAGTTAAGGTCTTGCATAATGCGGTCTAATTGATTGTTTAACATAATTTCTGGAACAATAACTTCTGATTTTGCCAAAATAGCATCTATAATTGCATCTTCAATAATGTTTTCATTTTCGTGTGAAATACGGTGTTTAACTTGGTCTTCAATATCTTTACGGTATTCTGCCAAAGTATCAAAATCGCTTGCGGTTTTAGCAAACTCATCATCAAGAGCAGGAACTTCTGGAACTTGAACTGCTTTTATATCACATTCAAACACTGCTTTTTTACCAGCAAGTGTAGGAGCACCATAGTCTTTAGGGAAAGTAACTTTAACTGTTACGTGGTCGCCTGCTTTTTTACCAACAAGTTGGTCTTCAAAAGTATCTATAAATGCTTTAGGACCTAATTCAAGTGCGTAGTCGTATGCTTTTCCGCCTTCAAATTCTACGCCGTCACAACTACCAACAAAGTCTAGCACAACAGTATCGCCATTAGCAGAAACTTTGCCTTCTACTGTTTTTAATTGTGTGTGGTGTTTTTGTGCGTGTGCAAGTTGTTCATCTACCATACTATCGTTAAATTCAACAACGTTTGCTTCTACTGTTAAGCCTTTGTATTCA
>JAFTUZ010000058.1 GCA_017466005.1 Clostridia bacterium
ATTTAATGCAAAAATAATTTTATTTTATAAAAAACTGCAAAAACAGTTAAAATTTGCGGTTTTTTTTATATTTTCTTATCATAACAAGTAAACTTATTTTGTTAAAATGTATATATATTATTTATATTGCTTTCATAAAGGGGTGTTTATGATTAGAAAAGTTTTGGTTATGAGTAGAGATGGTGGGCAAACTTGTGGAGTATTAAGTTTGGAGCAAAATAATAGTTTGTTTGGAAGACTGCGTTTGTTTAATATAGAAGAGAAAGATTTGGTTTTAAGTGTAAAAATTGGCGAGCATAAATTATTTTTTGATAATATAGAAAACCCAGAAAACTATGAATTTTCTACAGTTTTCCATAATTTAAATGCACCTATTTGTGCGGTTTTGGCTTCTGCAAAAATGGGCGATGTAAAGTTAATAGCAAGCGGACATAGTGAAAACGATTTTCAGTCCCCAGCCTCACTTTTTGATGATTGGTCTAGTGATGAGAGGTTGGAAGAATTATCTAAAATGATAGATGAAGAAATAGAAAAACAAGATGCTTTAGACCAAATTTTTGAAGAAGAAAAAGCAGAACAAAATATAAGTGATGGTGGGGTAAAGGTTGAAACTTATGGGCAGAAAGACTGTTTTATAAATACCAATTCTGCGCAAAATGAAGAAACAGAATGCTTTTTAGATTTAATAACACCACAATTAGATGAGTTGTTTAAAAAATTCCCACATTGCACAAAACTTGAAGATTTAATAGAAGATACCGAGTGGATAGAGGTTTCTAATCAGCAAGAAAATTATGTTATGGGCAAAATTTTTGATGAAGGGCAAGTTACACATCTATGTTATGGTACACCTGCAAAATCTATAAAAGACTTACCAGAAGAGCATTTACGTGAGTTTTGCCAGTGGCTTCCACTAGATACCGAAAATCCGGAAGAAAATGGCTATTGGGTTATGTATCAAGACGCAACAACGGGGGAAAATGTTGTTTTAAATAGTATAGAATATTAATATAACAAAAATAAATCAGGCATCAGCCTGATTTTCATTTTTAATTTGGTTAATTCGCTTTTTATGGCTTTCCATTGCTGTAATTACTGCTTTTTGGTTTTCTTTATGCTGAAACTGTGGCGGAGTAAGTTGTGGTGGTTGTTGATAGATTTGTTCTTGATTTTGTGTGTTGTTTTTACCAAAAATGGTGGTTAGATTGGGTAAAATTTGCATAATTTGAGGAATTAAAGAAATAAGGTCTAATTTATTACTTTTTTGGTTAAAATTAGCATCGGAAACTTTACATTGAGTTGTTGATTCAAATTTTTTCATTTAAATTCCCTTTTTTAGTTAATAATAATTGACTAAAATGTCATTTGATGGTATTATATGAGATATGCAAATAATAAGTGCAAAATGCACTTTTGTAAATAAAGGAGTTCTTAATTTTTATGGCTAAATGGTTTAAAAATATTGCAATGTTAGCATGTTGTTTTATGGCTGTATTTTTTGTGTTTACTGGTTGTAACGGTAGTGGTATGGCTAAATTTCAAGAAAACCCTGCTGTAACAGATGATGTTTATGGCAATGGTTCTTTAGCTGTTACAAAAGGCGAATATTTATATTTTGTAAACGGCTATATTAGTTATAGTAGTGTAGGTGATAAAAACAACGGTACTGGAGATTCTGAATACGCTTCTTTATACCGTGTAAAACTTGATGCTAATGGTCATGTTGTAGAAAATGATAAAGAATATGATGAAGATGGCAAAGAAATTTTTGACGAAACACAAGGCATTAAAGACGTTGATATTCTTTGCAAAAAAGTTGTAGGTTTTGAAAGTATGGGGCTTTATATTTTTGGTGACTACATTTACTTTGCAACTCCAAACAACGAAAAAGACAGTAGTTTGAATATGCAAACTAGTTTGGTTGATTTTTGTAGAACTAAAATAGACCGTAGTAGTGGTATAGAAAAATTATATACAACAACTGCTGACAACACAAAAGTATCTTATGCTATGTATCAAGTAGATAACGAAGTTGTGCTTTTAGTTAAAGATGATGCAAAATTAATTGCTTGTAAAATTATTAATGGTAAAAGTCAGGGATATCGTGTTATTGAAAATTCTATAACATCAGTTGCTTTCCCTAAATATTCTAGTAGCACAGATGTTGTTACTGATTTAGATAAAAGTGTTTACTACACCAGAGCAATAGATAGTTCAAAAGATTCTGAAAAAGATTTAACTGGCGGTAATGTGCTTTGCAAATTAGTGGTTAAAGATTTATCTACCGAAAAATTAAGAGCAGATAATAAAACAACATATTCTGTCCTTTCTACAAACGGTAATTTTGTTGCTGTTTCAAAAACAAACAATGATTTAGAAGATACTTTAAGTGGAGAAGTTTTTGCTATAACTAATTTTGCAAAAGAAAGCACAGACAAACAAATTTCTAAAAATGCTTATACTACAATTTTACCAGTTGCAACAGATTTGGGCTTGCAAATAATTGCTTACGATAGTACAAACAAAGCTATTTACAAACTTAATGGTGTTGCTTCTGATGCACAAAACATTTATACTGGTGAAGCTACTTTGGTTAAAGTAGAAGGTGATTATGTTTACTTTATAGCGTCTAGCCAATTATATCGTGTTAATTACGTTCAGGGAACTGATGCAGAATCATTAGTGTCTGGTGCAATTCTTGCAACTGCTGGAAACTATTTTAGTATAAATGAAAATTACATTTACTACCTTAAAAATTATACAACTAACGATACACACGAACACGAAGAAGATGATGTTCACGCAGAATATTACTTGCATATGATAGACTTAAATTCAACTGATGAAGATGGTAAGGTGTATGACCACTTTGTGGGAGTGTTGATGGAAGAAAATTATTTGGTTGACCCTTCAGCTTCTACTACTGCATAATGTAGTAAATTATAGTAACCAAAATTAAAATTTTATTAAAAATATGCTATTTAATTTTGTAATTAAAATGATAAAAACGCAATGGTGCGTTTTTATTTTTTATTTAAACTGTTGAAAAATGTTAAAAATTATGTATTTTGTTTGACTTATTTAGTTATAATAATTATACTTAAAACAGAGTTTTAACGGGAAGCAAATAAAAATAGAGAGGTGGGTATGAAAAAAGTTTTTTTACTATTGTTACCTTGTCTTTTTTGTTTTGCTTTTATGTTTGGGTGTGGGCAAGACAGTAACACTACTAAAAATGAAGAGATTTTATGCTTTAATACAGCTAAACAAGTTGAACTTTGTGTTAATGGAGAAAATAATACTGCTGTAGCAAAATTACAGGTGAATGGTGATATATTGCCCAAATTAGATTGGGACAGCAGTGTTATAGATTACAATTTGCAAACAGGTGTTATAACAGCACTAAATAAAGGCGAAACAGAACTTACTGCTAGTTATAAAAATGATAATGGTGAATGTTTTAGTTCTTCTGTAAAAGTTAGTGTTGTAGAAACTGTTTATGCAGAAGAAATAGTGCTTGAAGAATTGTATGTTTATAAACTTTTAGATAAGCATATAGAAGCAAAAATTTCACCAAAAGTAAAAAGTGATGGCGAAATTACAAACGAATATCAATTAGGTTTTACTTTTAAATCTTTAGATGAAAATATTTTTACTGTAAATGAATATGGAGATATTTATCCATTATCTTTAGGTTCTGCCGAACTGTTGGTTAAGGCGGTTAGTGGCTATAATGAAGATACAAAAGAATATTCGTACATTGAAGCAAAATGTGAAATTTTAGTAGAAGAAGTAATTAAAAGTTTTAAAGCCACAATTGTTGATAGTGAAATGGAAGAATTGATACCAATAGCTATGGCAGATACTTATAATAGTTTTAATTTGTATCATGGTAAAAAATATGGGCAAGATGAATTAAATTATTATTACATAAAATTAAGTTCTGATAAAAAAATTCAGGATTGTATTATTCAAAGAAATGTTGAATACAACAATATGGTTAATGTGGGGCAGGAATTAATTACAACTAATATGCAAGATGTTTTGGTTGGAAATGAAAGTTATGATAATGGTAAAACAATTTGTTTGCCATTTATGGTAAGAGATGCTGGTGTGGAAGTTGTAGAATATAAGTTGATAGATTCTGTTATGAATTACTTTGAAACTTTTACTGCTAAAATTTTGTTGATAAATGTTTATGAATACATACAAGATGCAACACCTAATATA
>JAFTUZ010000059.1 GCA_017466005.1 Clostridia bacterium
GGTATTTCTGAAAAACCAGATATTGTAACAGCCAAATTACTAGAAGGCAGAATAGCAATTGTTGTAGATGGCTCGCCAATGGTATTAACTGTTCCTTTTTGTTTGTTAGAAGATTTACAAAATAGTAACGATTATTACATAACTTCCGGACGAGCAACAGTTTTAAGATTTTTAAGAATTATTGGGCTTGTTTTTGCAATTTTACTGCCAGGTGTTTATGTTGCCTTAATGGTTTATCATTATAATATAATTCCGTTAAAATTTTTAATTAGTATTGCAAACTCTATTCAAGGCATTCCCCTTCCACCATTCCTAGAGGTTTTATTTATAATATTTTTATTTGAAATGCTGTATGAAGCCAGCCTTAGAATGCCACGCTATATGGGGCTTGCGTTATCTGTTGTAGGGGCTTTAATTTTAGGAGATACCGCGGTAAAAGCAGGTTTGGTAAGCCCACCTGCTGTTATGATTGTAGCACTTACCGGTGTTATGAGTTACACCGTACCAGAACAAGCACAACAAATATCTTTCTTACGCTTAATATTTACCATAGTAGGTGGAATTTTTGGATTGTTTGGAATAATTCTTGCAAGTATGTTTTTGGTTGCTTACCTTGCAAATATGGACAGTTACAACACACCATATTTAAGTCCTTTTGCACCATTTAACTTAAAAGACCAGAAAGATGGAATATTAAAAATGCCTGCACCAGCACAAAGATTAAGACCAAAATCTATTCCTAATACCAATATTAAAAGGCAGGGTTAATAAATGAAAGCAATTTCTACACATCAATTTATAATTATTTCAATTTTTGTACTTTTAGGCCCAAAACTTCTTACCCTTCAACCATCTTTATTTGAATTTGCAAACAAAGATGCTATTTGGGGGCTTTTAATTGGTACTTTTATAGATTTACTTGTTTTAACTATGGTTATATTTTTAATAAAAAAATACCCTAATTTAACCTTTTATGAATTATTAAAAAGTAAATTAGGTGTTTTTATTGCAAAAGCATTACTTATTATCTTACTTATTTTTATATTATTTAAGGCATTATTTTTATATCAAGAAACTTATTCACTTTTCCAACAAAACCTATACGACCACCTTCCACTTTGGGTTTACCTTATAAGTACTGTTTTGGTAACTGGGTTTATTGCATCAAAAGGTTCAAGAACAATTGCTAGAAGTTTAGAATTTTACTACATAATAGCATTTGTAGGTTTGTTTATAAGTGCATTAACCGCAATTATTAGTATCCGAGCAGAAAATCCTTTGCCTTTTTTTGAAAATGGAACACAGCCAATAATAGATTCTGTTTTTAAAACAATTTTTTACTTTGGCAACTCTTTTATTTTGCTTTTATTTATGGGAAAAGTAGAAATGACTAAAAAATTCATCTTACGAAACTATATTGCTTACATAATAACTTTTGTTTATCTTATGGGCTCTAGTTTAATTTTTTACGAAGTATATGGCCAATGTGTAATATTTAGCGATTTTACAATAGCCGAACTTCCACAATACAGCCCTTTTGTTTCCGACCTTGGCAGGCTTAACTGGATAAGTATGGTTGTGTGCACAATTATGCTATACTCTTTAAACTGTATTTTTATTTGGAGTGCCAATACGTGTACTAAATGGATATCAAACACAAAAGATTCGGGTACTCACACCATTATAAATATAGGGCTTGTTGTTTTAATTGCTTTTTTCTACAACTTTAACCTTACAGGAATGCTAGAAAATATTTATAGTTATTGGTCTTATGCAAGTTTGGGCATTTTATGTTTATTTACAGTTATAAGCATAATTTTACTATGTTTTAAAAAGAAAAATGAACAATTAGGAGGAAATAATGAACAAAGTACTTAAATATAGAATTTTTGTTTGGATTATTGTTGTGTTTTTTATTATACTTGCTCCAAGTTCTTTTTCTACCCCTAGTCAGATACAAGAAAAAAGTGTTGTTGTTGGTATAGGGCTAGACGGACACGAACAAGGTTTAGAACTTTCTGCACAAATTTTAATCCCCGAACCTGGTGGAAATTACTCGCAAAAACAAGTAATTTAAAATTCTGCTGGAAAAAATATTTCAAATGCTGTTAGAAATTTAGAACATCAGATAGGAAAAACTTTAGGCTTTGCTCATTGTCATATAATTATATTAAGCGATGCAATTCTAGAGCAAAATGTTACACAAGTTTTAGATTATTTAATGCGAAGTAACATTTTAGGAAATAATACCACAATGGTTCACACATCCGGTAAAGCAAAAGATTTACTTAAAGCAAGTAGTGAAATTAATAATGGTGATATAAACAACCTAGAAACAATTTCTTTATTTAATTACCAATACTACACCTCACCTTCTATTAGTTTAACAACTTTTTATAACAACTACCTTTCCCCTTCAAAAACTTCACTTATGGGTACGGTTAATGTAAAATCTCAACAAAGCGAATCTGGTTCTTCAAGTCAAAGTGGTGGCAGTTCTGGCAACTCATCTCAATCTCAAACATCATCAAGTGATAGCAACGCTTCGCAAATAAGTTCTAGCGGTGGTGGTAGTGAAAGTTCTAGTAGTGGAAGCGAAAATTCTGACAGCAGTAGTGCCAGCACACCTTTAAGTAGTTCAAGTGGTCAGCAAAGCCAAGGAAGTATGATTGAAAATAAAGGTGATGCAATAGTTATTAAAAATGGAAAAAAACTACTTTCGTTAAGTAAAGAAGATATGCGTGCATTAAATTGGATAGATAATCATAGTGTTTATGGAGAAATTCAAATTGAAAATGTTAGCAACGAAAAATTGCAAGATGCAAATATATCTTTACAAATAAGAAATAAAAAAGTAAAATTGCAAACAAAACTAGACCCACAGCCAACAATTTATGCAACCATTACTTTTGATTTAATAGTAGAAGCCATAGAGCAAAAAAATGGTGAAATATTAACCACTAATGCTAATTACATAGATGAAGATTTAGAAAAACGTATTAAAAATTTTATTCAAAACGATTTATCTAAAGCACTTGAATTAGCAAAAGAATATGATTACGACCCTTTTAATGCTTATCATTTATTTAATAAAACTTACAGCACACAATGGAAAGCATATTTAAATCAATTAGAAGACCCAGAAAAATATATGGATAATATGCAAATATTTGTTGATGTAGTTGCAAAAAATGCAGAATAAAATAAAAAACCATGCTATAAAGCACGGTTTTTTTAATTAATCACCTTTGTAGTGAAGTAATCCCATGTATCTTGCACGTTTAATTGCAGTTGCAAGTGCACGTTGGTGTGCTGCACAAACGCCAGTTTGTCTTCTTGGTAAAATTTTACCTTTTTCGGTAACAAAACGACGAATTTTAGCAACATCTTTGTAATCTATATCTTCAACTTTATCAATACAGAATTGACAAACTTTACGTTTTTGCATAGGACGGCGAACTTTTTTCTCCATACCATCACGGCTTTTGTGTTCAGCTTGTGCTTTGCGTTCTGTTTTTGCTTCAGCATTTTGCGCTTCAACAACAGCTTCTGTTGATTCAGTTACTTCAACTTGTTCAACTTCTTTCATCACTCTCTCCTTTTAAAAAATTAACTAAAATGGTAAATCACCATCATCAATTGGTTCTAACTCAACAACTTTTTCAGCCTCTTCTGCAACTGGTGCAGATGCCATTGGTTCATCACTGCCAGCAACACGTGCGCCAACAAATTCTACTTCATCAGCAACAACTTCTGCAGCAGTTCTTTTTTGACCTTCTTTTGTTTCGTAGTTACGAATTTGCAAAGTTCCAGAAATAGCAGCTTTACTACCTTTACGCAAATACTTGTGGCAAGTTTCAGCCAAAGCGCGCCATACAACAATGTTAATAAAATCTGTTTCTCTTGTTCCTTCTGCATTTGTAAATCTTCTAGATACAGCAAGGGTAAATGTACAAACCGGAACACCACTATTTGTAGTTGTAATCTCTGGGTCTCTTGTTAAATTACCAATTAAAATAACTTTGTTCATAGTAAATCCTCTTCTCTAAATTAGTCTTTGCGAATAAACATTTTACGAACAAAAAATTCAGTAATTCGCATTTGTTTTTCCATTTCTAACGGAAGGTCTGGGTTTGAAGTAAAGTTCATTAAAACATAATAACCTTCTTGACGGTCGTGAATTGGATATGCAAATTTTTTCATACCAATTTTGTCAAGTGTATCTACAGTACCACCGCTTGCAGTTACCATATCAGCAAATTTTTTAATTATTGCTTCTCTGGTTTGCTCTTCAGCATCACTAGAAATGATGTAGAGTAATTCATACTTGTTCATAAAGCACCTCCTTTTGGACTTAACGGCATTGCCAAGCAATGCAAGGAATGCAAATAATTTTGCAATCTTAACAGTGAGTATAGCACAAACTTAATAAAATTGCAAGGGCTTTTGTAAAATTTATACCCTATAAAATAAAAACAATCTCTTAAAATAAATTTAAGAGACTATTTTTATATTAATTTTTATTATTATCAGTATTTTCTTCAGTAACTTTATCTGTTTTTGTTACATCTTCAGCAGATTTATTTTCTTTTTGCTTTTCATACTCTTGCACTTGTTCTGCCTTTTTAGCATCTAATAATTTTTGTTTTTCAGCCAATTTACTTAATTCTTCTATTTGCGCTCTACGGCGTTTTTCCAATTCTTTTTCTATCTTTTTACGTTTAGCATCAATTTTAGGATTTGCCACAACTTGGTCAGATTTACTTAAAACTTCCATTAAATCATCATTTCCAACATAATCTGCAAATTTGTTTTGAACTTTTGCTAAATCCGAACGCAACATTTCCTGACATTGTTCACGAACTTTACGTTCTTCTTCTATTTTCCTAAATAATTTTGCTTCAAAAGATTTTGAAATTATAAAACGAATAACAAATAAAATAATTATAATTATTAACAATCCACCAATTACAAACAACCAATTATCGTAGATAAAATACATAAAGCTTCCCATATTTTTTATAGAAAACATAAGTTCGCAATCAATATTACCTACTTCTACCAAAATCAAGCCATATTTGGTTACTGCTTCGGTTAATTCTGCAGGTTTTGTAGGGTCTAGCTTACTATTTTCTTCCACATCTTTATTATAGGCTTCCATATTTCCAATTACATAAACCACACCACTTACATATTGCTCTGTAGGGTCTAAATACCAGAACACCATACCCAACTCATACTCTTCTGCTTCTTCGCTGGTTTTATATTGTATAATATCACGTTCTACAATATCGTTTATAGACTCTACA
>JAFTUZ010000060.1 GCA_017466005.1 Clostridia bacterium
AGTACTTTCGGCTATTTGTCTTAATAATATAGAGCCCACTAATACAACCAAAATCAATACAGCAGAAATAATTCTTGATTTATAGTTTGCTGGATTAAAACTCTTGTCAGTCATAAAAATTCTCCTTGGTTAAAATGCAAAATTATTTTTTAAGCCCACCAAACCTTCTATCACGTTTTTGAAAGTTTATAAGTGCCTTTTGTAATTCTTTATTACAAAAATCTGGCCACAATGTTTTTGTAAAATATAATTCACTATAAGCCATTTGATATAACATAAAGTTAGAAATTCTTAATTCCCCACTTGTTCTTATAACAAAATCTGGGTCTGGCAACTCTGGCAAATCTAAACATTTATTAAAACCTTGTTCATCTAAAATTTCACCTTGTTCAATTGCCTTATTTGTTGCCCTTAATATTTCATCTCTTCCACTGTAATTTATAGCAAGATTCAAAGTCATTTTATCACAATTTTTTGTTTCATTCATAACTCGCTTAAATGCTTCAATTAAATCTTCTGGAAGATTTGAAATATTTCCTATATATGTAACCTTAATACCACGTTCTATTAAAATATTAGTGTCTTCATTTAAATATTCACGAACGGCATTAAAAATTGCATCAATTTCTTCTTTTGGTCTTTTCCAATTTTCAGTGCTAAAGGTAAAAAAACTTGCGTTTTTTATACCCAAGTCGGTTAAATTTTCAACTATTCGTTTTAAATTTTCACAACCAGCTTTATGCCCAAAACTTCTTGGCAAACCTCTTCTAGTTGCCCATCTACCATTACCGTCCATTATAATTGCTATGTGGTTTGGTAAACGAGCAAGGTCAAGCTTTTTATAAATTTTTGTTGTGTTATTTTTTACAAACATTTAACCTTTTTCCACCTTTTATATAATCATATAAAACTTACTTGAATTTTACAATTTTTAAAAATAATAAATTGAAAATATATAACATTTAAATATTATAATTCATATAGCAGTGTATGAAATAAAACTATTTTTTGTCAAAATTTTTAATAAACTATGTTTTATATGATTATTATTACACATCACCTTGTAAAATATGCTTTATTTCTATACTTCCATTATATCTTTTTCTTTTTGGTCTAAAGTTTTATCTACTTTATCTGTATAACTGTTTAATATTTTTTGAACTTCTTTTTCAGCCATTGCTAAATCATCTTCTGTTATAAGACTTTTCTTTTTAAGGTCTTTAAATTGGTCCAAAGCATCTCTTCTAGCATTTCTCATATTAATACGGCAGTCTTCAGCAAATTTTTTAGACATCTTAACAAGTTCCACACGACGTTCTTCAGTAGGTGCAGGAACAAACAAACGAATCACCTTACCATCATCACTTGGATTTAAACCCAAATCACTTGTTTGAATTGCTTTTAAAACTTCACGCAACATACTTATATCCCACAAACTAACAGTTATAGTTCTTGGGTCTGGAGCAGAAATATTAGCCATTTGAGTTAATGGTGTTAAAGTTCCATAATAATCCACCATTATTTTATCCAATAATCTTGGGTTAGCTCTCCCCGCTCTTATTGTTTGCAATTCAGAAACAAAATGGTCATAGTTACCATCAAGTCTGGTTTTAAATGCATTGTATATTGATTGGTCTTCTTGATTTGAAAACATATTTATACCACCTTTTTATAATAATATATTTATTGTACAATAAAAATCACAATTTGGCAATTAAAAAAGCAGAGTTAACTCTGCTTTTGTTGTTAAATTATTGATTTTCTTTTGCTTCTGCAATTTGTTTTTCAATTTCTTCAGCAAAATTATCAGATCTTTTTTCAAGGCCTTCGCCCATTTCATAACGAACAAAACGACGAACAGTTATTTTTTCACCAATAGATAAAACTGCTTCGTTAATTACTTCACGAATTTTCTTTTCAGGTTCACGGAAGTAAGATTGTTCTAACAAGCAAACTTCTTGATAGTATTTGTTAAGTTTACCTTCAACAATTTTTTCAGCAACTTGGTCTGGTTTACCTTCATTTTTAGCTTGAGCAAAGTAAATTTTTCTTTCAGCTTCAATAGCATCTTTATCTACATCTTCAACTGAAACAAAAAGTGGTTTGCTTGCAGCAATTTGTAGCGCAATGTTGTGAGCAAGTTCACGGAATGCAGGGTTCTTTGCAACAAAGTCTGTTTCACAGTTAACTTCTAAAAGAACACCAATTTTACCACCCATGTGAATGTAACTTTCTACAATACCTTCAGCAGCAATTCTGCCTTCTTTTTTAGCAGCAGCAGCCATACCTTTTTCACGTAACCATGCTGCAGCCTTTTCCATATCACCATCGTTTGCTTCTAAAGCGTTTTTACAGTCAAGCATACCTGCTTGAGTGCGTTGGCGTAAAGCCATAATATCTTTTGATGAAATCATAATTTTCCCCTTTTTATTAATTATTATATTTTATTTTACAAAACGTAAATTATTCTTTATCAGCTTTTACTTCTTCTGCTTTTTCTTCTTTAGCAGCTGATTTTTTAGTTTCTTTAAAAACTTTTTTTGTAACTTTTTCTGCAGGTTCTTCTTCTTTTTCTGCAGGTACATCTTGCATACTTACACCATTTTTAGCTTCCAAAACAGCATCAGCAATCATACCAGCAATTAATTTTACTGAACGAATAGCATCGTCGTTTCCAGGAATAACTACATCAACTAATTCTGGGTCACAGTTAGTATCTACAAGACCAACAACTGGAATACCTAATGCACGAGCTTCTTTTACAGCAATGTGTTCCTTTTTAAGGTCAACTACAAACATCAAACCTGGTAATTGAGGCATATCTTTAATACCGCCCAAGTTGTGTTGAAGTTTATCACGTTCTGCACGAAGTTTAATTACTTCCTTTTTAGGGAAGAATTCAAACTCACCTGTTTTTTCCATTTGGTTAAGTTTGTTTAAACGTTCAATTCTAACACGAATAGTTTTAAAGTTTGTTAATGTACCACCTAACCAACGAGTGTTTACATAGTACATACCACATCTTTCTGCTTCTTGTTGAATAGCTTCTGCAGCTTGTTTTTTAGTTCCAACGAAAAGAACTGATTTTCCTTTTGCAACCATATCACGAACATAGTTGTAAGCATTTTCTGCCAAAACCACAGTTTGTTCAAGGTCTATAATGTGTGTGTCGTTACGAGCAACGAAAATGTATTTGTTCATTTTTGGATTCCATTGTCTTGTTGGGTGTCCAAATTGAACGCCTGCTTCAAGCAATTGTTTTATTGAAATTACTGACATTTTTAAATCTCCTTTATATTGTTTTGTTTTAGTCCTCCCATAAGCGTTACCAACTCATTGTGCAACCTAAATTTAGGCAACTACACGCAAATAGCCTATGGTGTGTATTTTCAACAAGGTTTATTTTATCACATAACTTATAAAATTGCAATAGAAATTTACACTTTTCTTAAATTTATAAATAAAAAAGATAGACACGAAAGCATCTATCTATCTATTTTACAAAACTATCTAATACCAAGTTCTGCTTTAAGAGCACGATATTTTTCAAGGTCAGTTTTTTCAAGGTATCTAAGTAAACCTTTGCGTTGACCAACCAATTTCAAAAGACCACGACGTGTGTGATTGTCTTTTTTGTGTGTTTTAAGGTGCTCTGTAAGGTGGTTAATACGGTTTGTTAAAAGTGCAATTTGCACTTCTGTAGAACCAGTGTCACCTTCTTTGCGTTGAAATTTAGCAATAATTTCTTTCTTGTCTTGCATCTTCATTCTCCTTTTTAAAATATTCGCCAAGCACAGAGAATAACGCGGAGTAAAACCGTTAATCCATGTGAAAGGTATATATAAAATATATCATAAAATTAAAAATTTGTAAAGGGGTTATTTAAAAAACTCCGCTTTTTTGGTCAACAACTCGTCAATTCCAAAAACATATTGCGAAATATCATATGGATTTGAAAAATATTCTCTAGAATTATCCAAATTTTTAACTATCATACTATCCACCAAAGTACCACAAGCAAGCACGGTAGAAACTTTATCTACAACATCATGAAGCACCCTACTTTGCTTTTCTGGCAACGAATAGCCCACATTTTCAAAACAAGCATTTTCAACTTCAGTACAGTACACAAAATAAGGGTTATAACCTTTTTCTATCATAAACTTATGAGCAAACTCTAATAGTTCACGTATTTCAGAAATTTGTTTTTTATCTGTTAAAGGCAATCTTTCCTTTATAAATTTACAATTTCTTGCATACACATCTATATTGCTAGCACCTAAATCTATAGCAAGTTCTAAATTTCTTTTTAATTGCAATTCTTTTTCGTCCAAAAGCCCCACAACCAATTCAAAACTTGTTTCAAAACCATATGCAATTATAAGTTTATAAGCCTCGTAAAGTTCTTTAAATTCATATCTTCTACATAATTGTCTTAAACTTACAGTATTAAAAGTTAATGTATTAAACACAATTCTTTCAACATTATATTTTTTTAAAATATCTAATTTTTCTACTGTTACAAAATTTGGCGAACCCAACTCTACAGTAATTTGAGAAAACGCATATGAAGTTAATTTTAATAACTCATCTATCTTTTCAGGCTCTAATGCCATAAGGTTACCAGTAAAACTTACATTCTGCACAATATAACTTTTCTTAAAAATTATATCTATTGCTTGCTTTATTTCTTTTATTAATGCTTCATAGTAATAAGGGTAAACATCACCGTTTTTATTTTTATCATACATAACTCTAGTACAATTAAAACAACGCCACATACAAAATGGTAAATTTATAATAAGGTTTATTTCTTTATCATTTTTTACCAATTTATCTTGAAACATATATGTTTGAGCCAAAAGTTCTGCTTTATCCCTATCTAGTCGCATATCAAAATGTAAATGATTTATAAGTTTACTATCTGGTGTTTTTTCTGTTTTTTGTAATTCTTCAAGTTTACTTAAAGGATTTTCACAAAGGAAAAAATCTGTCCACGGACAGTTTGAATAATCTTTAGGTGAAACTACAGCCTTAGGTAACCTTCTAGACATAGACTTTTTCCTTTTAATAAGTTTTCATAATTAATTCTAATTTGTTGTAAAAATGAGATTTTTCAAGTTTGCCTGTTGCCCCACTATTAATATCAATACTATAAAATCCCATATCATTATTAACAGTTATTATTCCAAGTTGCTGGAACGTTGAAACACACACAACAAATTGAACATAGTTAATATTTTTAAAATTCTTTTTTAATTTGTTAAAGAAATTAAAATCATCAAAACCTGTAAGTTTTTGTTTGCTGGCATTTTTTAATATATTAAAATACTCTCCAAAAACTTTTCGTGATAAATCTACCATTTTAAACGGTGTGTATAAAAATGGTGAATTTTGTGGAATATATATTTCAGCATTAGCACAATTATTAAAGTTTACAATATAACCTTCATCTAACACACTATCTAATAATATTATTCTGTTAAAATTTGAAAAATCATTGTTCAAACTTGGACACAAGCAAATTGTATTATAACCATTAGCGTTTGTTAAATACAAGTATTCATAACATACTAAATGTTTTGCAAACATATTTCTTTCTATAAAATTTTTATAACTTTGCAAGGTGTTTGCTATGATAAGCGTTCCGTAACAATTTGTTTTTTCAAACAATATATTTTCTAAATCATTTTTATCATAAATTTTAAATTGTGGTTTTTGCCCCAAAGATGCTAT
>JAFTUZ010000061.1 GCA_017466005.1 Clostridia bacterium
AGATAAAAAATGGCTATATTACACTAAAAAATGGAGCAAGAATAGGATTGTGTGGCGAACTTGTAATAGAAAATAATATAGTAAAAACTATTAAAAATTTTTCATCTTTAAATATTAGAATACCGCATCAGGTAAAAAACTGTTCGCTAGACGCTTTAATGTTTTTGTATGACGATAAATCTGTGTTAAACACATTAATAGTATCTCCTCCAGGTGGCGGAAAAACAACTTTTATAAGAGATTTATGTTATCAATTTTCTACCAAATTTTTGGCCACTAATATTTTGGTATTGGACGAGCGTGGAGAAATAGGTTGCTGTTTAGATGGTGTTCCGCAAATGGATTTAGGTGGAAATGTAGATATACTTACAAATTGCAGTAAAAGTTTTGGACTTGAGTGCGGTATTAGAACTATGAATCCAGAAGTGATTTTTTTAGATGAAATTGCAAATGAAATAGATGCTTATTCACTTAATTATGCTGTGGGTTCGGGGGTTAAAATAGTTGCAACAGCGCACTCTAATAATTTAGAAAGTTTATATAAAAAGCCATACTTAAAGCATTTATTTAACGAAAAAGTGTTTGACAGAATTGTTATATTATCGTCTAGAAATGGTGCAGGAACTTTGGAATACATTTATAATGAAAATAAAAATTGTTTATATTGCGCAGGTTAAAAATGACTTTTATTTTAGGGTTGATTTTATTTGGTTGTTCTATGTTTATAGGTTTTAAAATTTATACTAATATTAAAAAAAGAGAAAAATTTTTTGATGATTTTAATTCTTTTTGTACTATATTGCAAGCAGAAATAGGCTTTTTTAAAAATAAGTTAGAGCAGATTTATAGTAAAAATGATTACGGGAACGAATTTAATAGTTTGTTAGAATGTGCAAAAGAAAACCTGAATAATGAAAAAGCAATTAATGAATGGTGTGATAACCAAAAATATTTAAACGAAGAAGATAAAACTCAAATAATAACCTTTTTTAAACGATTGGGGAAAGTTGATGCTATTTCTCAAAAAGGGGAAATAATAGAATATTCTAATTTATTAAAAAATAAAATTAATATTATTAAAACTGAAAATACAAAAAAAGCAAAATCTGTGTTAAGTTTAAGTGTTATGCTTGGCCTTGCTTTATTTATCATAGTAATATAAGAGGTTAATTATGGGAGTTGAAATAATATTTAAAATAGCAATCATAGGTGTTTTAATTGCAATAGTTGCACAAGTATTAAAACAAATTGGAAAAGAAGAGATTGCAACTTTAACATCATTGGCGGGTTTAATTGTGGTTTTAGTTATGATTGTAGATATGATTTCGGAGTTGTTTTCTACCGTAGGTAATATGTTTTATTTATTTTAATATCTTACATACGGATATTTTATGATAGAAAAAATTAAAAATTTTATTAAACTATATAAATATAAATAATTATTTTAAAATTACAAACAAAGAGGTTGGTTTTGGTTGAAATATTCAAAATTATTGGACTAGCACTTATTACAACTATTTCCGTTATAATTTTAAAACAACACAAACCTGAAATTGCTGTTATTGTTGGAGTTGCTGGCTCGATTTTAATTTTTTTCTTTTTAGTTGATATGCTTGGCAGTGTATTGGGGCTTTTTGAAACAATTGTATCTAAAACCAATATTGATAGAGATTTGTTTGTTGTTTTAATAAAAATTATTGGAATAGGTTATTTAACAGAATTTAGTGCAAATATTTGTGCTGATAGCGGGAATAGCGCTGTGGCTAGTAAAATTTTACTTGCAGGTAAATTGGTAATATTTGTACTATCTATACCTGTTATAATGTCTTTAATAGAACTCATTGTGGGGTTGATGCAATGAGAAAAAATTATATTATAATACTTTTACTATTTTTTATATGTTTATCTTTTTTGTTTTTACCGCAGATTTCTGCTTTAGAAGTTAATGCAGAAGAAAAAACAGAGCAAGAAATAGAGCAGGAATTAAATGAGAATATAGATGAGCAAATAGGTGGAATAGATTTTACTCAAATACAAGATATATTAGATGGTTTAGATGATAAAAGTTCTTCCGTATTTGAAGAAGCTAGTTTTTTAGATAAAGTTTCAAAAATTTTAGATGGTGAATTTGGTGATGAGTATTCAACATTGTTTGAAGCTGTGTTAAACACTGTATTTTCTGAAGTTTTAAACTTCATTCCCATACTTGCAACAGTTGTAGCAATTACAGTTTTATGTAGTATGGTGGGTAATCTTCGTGGTAAAGAAGGTAATGAAAGTATAGGGCAAATAGTTCAGTTTATTGCATTTTCTGTAGTTGTTGTAATTGTAAGTGTGGCTGTATTTGGATTGTTAAAAGATGCTCAAAATTTAATAACATCTATTAAAAGCCAGATGGAAGTTATATTTCCTGTTTTATTAACGTTGCTTGCAAGTGTGGGTGGGGCGGTTTCGGTTGGAATATTTCAGCCAGCTGTTGCAATATTATCTGGTTTTGTTGTTCATATATTTTTTTCAGTAATAGTACCTATTTTTATTTTTTTGTTTGTGTTTATTGTTGTGGGCAATTTTTCTAATAATGTTAAACTAGATAAAATAATATCGTTTTTACAATCATTATTAAAATGGATTTGCGGTATTTGTTTTAGTGTGTTTATGTCGGTATTACTGATGCAAGGTATTGTGGCTGGAAGTTTTGATAGTGTTAGTGTAAAGGCAATGAAGTTTGCGATTAAAAGTTATGTTCCAATTTTGGGCGGTTATTTAAGTGATGGCTTTAATATGGTTATGGCTAGTAGTATTTTAATTAAAAATGCCGTTGGTATGGCCGGGGTGTTGCTATTATTTGCTTCAGTTTTGGCTCCGGTTATAAAAATTATTATAAGTATTTTAGGTTTAAAATTATGTGCTGGAATTTTAGAGCCAATTACCGAAAGCAGGGTTCCAAACTTTTTACAACAAATAGCAAAAACTTTAAATTTGCTTGTTATGATTATTTTAGGGATTACATTTATGTATGTAATTACAGTGGGGCTTATTTTATGTTCAACTAA
>JAFTUZ010000062.1 GCA_017466005.1 Clostridia bacterium
ATTTCTAGAAGAATAATTCTTCAATTATCTTACCTCTTTTCTTTAACTTTTTAAATTTTAGACAATTTAAAACATAATAAACAAAGTATAGAAACAATAAATTATTATTTCTAACATTTTATTTTAGCATAAAACAGCCAACAATCACAAACAAATTAAAGAATTTTATTAAAAATATTTTAAATTATTCAAATATTTTAAGAGGATTAATGTCATCTTCTTTAGAAACTATACCAATAGAATATTTTTTATTAGCAAAATAATCTTTAGCTATTTTATTTACATCTTCTAAAGTAATAGCATCTATTTCCTCAAAAGTTGTATTAATATCATAATTTCTGTTTTTATACAAATATTCATTAATCATATTATAAACTAAAGAAGTAGTTCTTTCATCAGCCAATGCAAGTTCTGTTTTTCTTGAATTTTTAACTAAATCAAGTTCTTTTTGGGTTATATTTCCTTTTTGCATATCTTCAAACACTTCTTTAACTAATTCCAAAGCTTTTTGGGCATTTTCTTTACCACACATAAAATCTAAATACTTTAATTTTATATCTCTGAAATTAAAGCCACCTGTGCAAACACCATAAACAAGCCCATGCTGTTCACGTAAAGATTTACTTAAACGAGAACTTAAAGAACCACCCATAATTCTGTTAAGCAAAGAAAGTGTTAAATTTGTTTGATTATCTTCATTTTCACATTGCATTCCAGCAAAAAAATAAAACTGGTCTGTATCTCTACTTTCAAAAATATATTCGTTTACTTCTACATCTGCATTAATTTTTGTATCATCATAGCAAACTGCTGGTTCGCAAGTTTTAATATTGTTTAAAAAATATTTAACAACTAATTCATCAATTTTTTCAAATGGAATATCACCAGCGGTGGCTATTATTGTCCTTCCTGTTGTGTAATACTTATCATGAAAAGCATGCAAAACATCGCTTGTTGCATTTCTTAATGTTGATTTAGAACCTATAATATCGTTTGCAAGTTTAGGATTGTTTTTAAATAATAACTTAAAACAGTTACTATACGAAGTTTCTTCATGTTTATCAGCATAATAATCTATTTCAGAACATACAGTTTCTTTTTCTGTAACCAAGTCTTCTTCTTTAAATAAAGGATTACAATAACAATCAGAAATAATGTCAAAACATCTTTCTGCATTAGTGTTTAAACTACTTATATAAAATCTTGTAGCTTCTTTTGATGTAGATGCGTTGTGACTTCCTAACTCTTCTAATTCATCTATAACTTGCATTGTATTGCGGTTTTTTGTGCTTTTAAAAAACATATGTTCAAGTAAATGAGCCAAACCTTCTTGCTCTTTTTCTTCTTCTCTTGAACCAACCATAGTGTAAACCATTAATGTAAAACTTTTTACATTAGGCAATTGTGTGTGTAATAATCTTAATCCATTTTCATAAGTTTTATTTTGAACCATAAATCTACCAACCTTTTAAACTTTTATAAAATAGATTATAAAACAACACAATTAAAAAAGCAAGCAATTAAATTTAAATAATACCTATATTTTCAGAAACAGTTACTAAATTAAACCCTTGTTCTTTTAAACTTTTTATTATACTTGGCAATGCTTCTGCTGTGTTTAATGTTGGGTGCATTAAAATTAGGTCACCGTTTTCAATTTTTGTGGTTGCCCTTTTAATTATTAAATTGGTATCGTGGTCTCGCCAATCAATTGTATCTTTACTAAACATTATGGTTTTATAACCTAAATTAGATGCCACTTTTAATGTTATATCTGAATAAGCACCAGATGGCGGAGCAAATAAATTCATATTTTTACTAGTATATTCCCTAACCAATTTATGAGTAGCCATAATTTCGGTAGAATTTTGAGCATAATTTAACTTGTCGTGGTCCTTATGAAAATATCCATGATTACCTATTTCGTGTCCATCTTCAACAATTTGTAAAAAAAGTTCCGGAAATTTATTTACCCAAGTACCACCTACAAAAAATGTTGTTTTTACATTATTATCTTCTAATGTTTTTAACATATTTGGTAAATATTCATTTCCCCAATAAACATTAATCATTAATGTAACATTTTTTTGTTCGGTATTTCCTTTATAATATAAATCTTCTGATTGTGGCGAAAAAACACTTTTTACATCATTATTAATAGTTAATGTAAACAAACTTGCAAGCATTGCAAAAATAACTAAATTAACTGATATTGGTGCTAATATTTTTTTTAATTTTGTTTTATCCATAAAATAAATTTATGTTTGTATTTAAAATATTATGAATGCAATAATAAAAACAGCGTAAAAACCACAAAACTTTAAACTAGTAGAATAAACTAAAAAATAAAAATCTTGGCTTTTTATACAAATAATATAAAAAGAGTGGTTAGTTTTCCACTCTTTAATATATTTTATTTATATGGCCTTATATTTTACACTAAAACTAGTTACTGTTTTATTTTACGGATTTCCAGAACAAGAGAATTTTGTACCAATTTCATGAATGCTTGCATCATAATTTGTATTTGTTGTGTTTATCCACATAGTTCTAAAATATTTAGCACCAGTAGGAACTTCTATTGTTTTTTCAACCGGAGCATAAGACTCTCCAGTATTTGACTCACCAGAAATATATGTTTCATTTTCATCATAAAAAGCATAACCTAAAGTAGTACCAGCAGTAGTTGTTTGAATATGTGTAAAAGTTATACTAGTATATGCACTTACATCTACCATATTTGAATATAGCCAATTAGTGTCATTAGTAGAAACATTACCCGATTCGTATTTCACAACACCTGGAGTCCATGTAAATTGGCTTGTAAGATTAGCAGCCACAATTTCTTCTACAATTTGAATAGTACAAGTTGCAGTAAATTCACCATCAACAGTTTTTACTTGAACCACCACTGTACCGGCAGAAGCACCCGATGTGAATGTACAAGATAAACCATCTGATTCTATTGAGCCAAGAGTTTCACCACTTACAATACTCCAAACTACTTCTTTATTTGTAGCATCGCTTGGAGTTAAATTCGCAGTTAATACTACCTCATTACCATTAATTAGTATTGTAGCATTATTCCTATTTAATGATACACTTTGTACTGGCTCTGGAGATTCGTTTGGATTTCCATAACAATAAAACTTGGTACTAATTTCATGAATACTTGCATCATAATTTGCGCTTGTTGTATTAATCCACATAACTCTAAAATATTTAGCGCCATCAGGAATATTTATAGTCTTTTCAACTGGAGCGTAAGAACTTCCACTATTTGATGCACCAGAAATATATGTATTGCTTGCGTTATAGAAAGCATAACCTAAACTAGTTTCAGCATTAGGCGTTTGAATATGAGTAAAAGTTATGCTATTATATGCACTTACATCTACCATATTTGAATATACCCAGTTAGTATCAGAAGTCAAAACACCACCTGTTTTATAATTTGTGGTTCCCGGAGTCCATGTAAATTGACTTGTAATATCGGTAGAAACTGCTTCTTCTACAATTTCTATAGTACAAGTTGCAGTAAACTCACCATCAACAGTTTTTACTTGAACCACAACAGTACCAGTAGAGGCACCCGGTGTGAAAGCACAAGACAAACCATCTGATTCTATTGAACCAAGAGTTTCACCACTTATAATGCTCCAAACTACTTCTTTATTTGTTGCATTAGTTGGAGTTAAATTTGCAGTTAATGATACCGCG
>JAFTUZ010000063.1 GCA_017466005.1 Clostridia bacterium
GGTCTATTTGAGCAAGTTTAATATTTTCGCCAATAATTTTTCCGGCAGTTATAATATTTAGTGGTAGGCTAGATTGAGGATTTTCTATTTTCATATCTTCCGCAACAAGTGGGGCAGATTCGCTTTTTGGAATAACTGTCATCTGACCATTTGTTTCTACTATGGCATACTGTATATCTTCTATTTTATAGTAGTTGCATATGCGTAAGCCCTGAATTAAATCGTCTATATTCATATTAAGTTCTTTTAATGCTTCATATTCTATGCCATTAGGGGAAATTACAATTACAGGTTTTCCGTTTATAACTCGGCGCATACAAATACTTTTTCTGGCAATAAACGAAACAAAAAAGTGTAGTACAACTATGGCTGTAAGTGGAATTAAACTAAATAAAACCGGCATACTGGTTTGCGTCATTGGCAGGGTGGCAATATCGGCAATAATTAAAGTTACAACCAATTCAAAAGGTTGCATTTCGCCAAGTTGTCTTTTACCCATAATTCTTAAGTAAATAAGAACAAACAAATAAACAATAATAACTCTGAATAAAATAATTAACATAATTATAATTTGTTTAATTAACAAAAAATTATGTATTAAATTTTTTAATATTCATAAGGGTTGGTATTTTCTTGTTTTTCTTCTGGAGCATTTAAAATATAAGTTGTGTTTGGTATAGGTGGGCCAATTTCTACCAAAATAGTGTCGGCTCCTATTCTGCAAATTTGATGAAACGGAATAAAAATATCTTCACGTGGTTTAAACACATTAATACCGCTGCCTTTTGTTCCAGGAACAACGATACCCAAAACTTTGGCTGTGTGTTGGTCAAAAATAAGGTCTATAACGTGACCAAGTTTTCTTCCATCTACCAAATTAACAACTATTTTAGTTCGGAGTTCACAAAATCCAATTTCCATAAATAGCGACCTTTTAATTTTGTTAATTTTACGCATATATATTTTGTATTTAAGGCAGTTTTGTATAAATAAAAAATAAACATATGCGGGGTGTAGTTTTTAATTTAAAAAACCATATATGGTTATTATATGAAAATTAGCTGTAATATTTTACATATGCTTGACTTTTTGTGCTGTTTTTGATACCTTTATTGTATTAGAAATATTGGAGTAAATATGAAGTGTATTTATTGTGGTTTTCAAGACAGTAAGGTTATAGACTCTAGAACAAATGAAGATTTTACTTCGGTAAGGCGTAGGCGTGAATGCCCTAATTGTGGCAAAAGGTTTACCACTTTTGAAGTTTATGAAACAATACCTGTTATGGTTATAAAGTCTGATGGAAGCAGGCAGGCTTTTGACCGCGAAAAAATTAGGCGTGGAATTGTAAGGGCTTGTGAAAAAAGGCCTGTTACAATGGCACAAATAGATGAAATTGTTGCTAATGTAGAAAAAGAAGTGTATAATACTTTGGTGCAAGAGATTAATTCAAAAGCCATAGGTGAACTTGTTATGCAACATATTAAAAAAATAGATGAAGTTGCTTATGTTAGATTTGCGTCTGTTTATAGGCGTTTTGCAGATATAGATAATTTTGTAGAACTTTTAAACAGTATAAAAAATGATAAATAGATTAATTTTAAATACGCTTTGGCGTATTTTTTATTTTATTTAAATTGCTTTTTATTTTACATTAAAAAAATTCTTGATTTGTTGTAAGAATAATGTTATAATATATAATATTATTTTATTAGAATAAATTTTTACTTAATTAAGTGGTTTAATTATTTTATAAAAATATAAACTAAATATAAAAGGAGTAAACTGTATGAATAAGCCAATACTGGCAATTGTGGGTAAGCCAAATGTAGGAAAATCTACATTTTTTAACCGTGTAGCAGGTAGAAGGATTAGTATTGTAGAAAACACACCTGGTGTTACAAGAGACCGTGTTTATGCTGATTCAGAGTGGAGCGGTTATGCTTTTACTTTAATTGATACTGGTGGAATAGAGCCAGATTTGGAAAATGAGTGGCAAAAATATATTTTAGCACAGGCTAGGCTTGCTATTGATATTGCCGATGTTGTGTTAATGATTGTTGATGGTAAAGAAGGTTTAAGTACCAGCGACCGCCACGTGGCTCAAATATTAAGAAGAAGTAAGAAACCTATTGTACTTGCTGTTAATAAACTTGAAAACTTTAAGGGTGTAGAAAATGCCGAATTTTATGCTTTGGGGTTAGGAGAACCTTATGTAATGTCGGCCGAACACGGTATAGGCGTTGGTGATGTGCTTGATGCTGTGGTTGAAAACTTTAAAAATAAAGTAGAGCCAGAAGAGGAAGAAGATAAGGTTAAAATAGCAGTGGTTGGTAGGCCAAATGCTGGTAAAAGTAGTATTACAAACCGTATTTTAGGTGAAGAACGTGTTGTGGTTAGTGATGTTGCTGGAACAACCAGAGATGCGATTGATGTTCCTTTTAAATACAATGATAAAGATTATATGATTATAGATACTGCAGGTATTAGAAGAAGAAGTAAAATAGACTATCAGTCGGTAGAAGGTTATAGTGTTATGCGTTCGCTTCAAGCAATCAGACGTGCCGATGTTGTGCTTTATGTTTTAGATGCTTCTGGAGAAATAACCGAGCAAGATGTTAGAGTGCTAGGTTATGTACACGAACAAGGCAAGCCTAGTGTTATTGTGTATAACAAATGGGATTTAATTGAAAAAGATACCTATACAGTTAATTCGTATAACAAAAAATTGGCAGAGTCGCTAAAATTTATGGATTATTTTTATCCAGTTTATGTTTATGCAAAAACATGGGCAAAGTTTGGTAAAATTATGGAAGCTGTGGAGTATGTTTATAACAATGCACACACACGTGTACCTACTGGGCTTTTAAATGAAATTTTGCAAGATGCTATGAGTACGGCCGAACCGCCATCTCATGCTGGTAAAAGATTAAAAATAAACTATATAACACAAGTAGATGTTTGTCCGCCTACATTTGCGTTGTTTGTTAATAACCCAGATTTATTACACTTTTCTTATAAAAGGTATTTAGAAAACTGTTTAAGAAGGGCTAAAAATTTTGAAGGGACTCCAATTAGATTGCTAGTGCGTCAAAAATCAAAGTAAGGAGAAATAAAAAATGTTCAACTGGTGGCTACTTATAATATTAATGGTAGTTTCATATTTTATTGGTAACATTAATTTTGCACGAATTTTAAGCAGTAGAAAAAAAGTTGATATAACCAAACTAGATTCCGGTAATCCGGGTGCAACTAATATGTACAGAAACTTGGGTGCAAAGGCAGGGTATGCAACTTTAGTTTTAGATGCTGCAAAAGGTTTTGTTTGTGCCTTAAAAGGTTTTTTGGTGTTTGGTGGGTATGAACTTTATCCGCAGGTAATGTTAGGAACATATATTAGTTGTGATGCAACTATTGCTTTGTATGCTTGTGGTTTTTGTGCAATGTTAGGGCACAATTTTCCGATAATTTACAACTTTAAAGGCGGAAAAGGTGTTTCTACTATGCTAGGGGTTTTCTTGGTTTCGCAACCTATTGCTTTAATAGTTGTATTTATATTAGCATTTGTGTTTGTATGGTTTTATAAATATCTTTCTTTTGCGTCTATGATGATAGTTACAATTTTGGTTCTTTGGCAAAACTTGATGTTAAATGAACCAAATTTGGCAATAAGCCTTATAACTTTTGGAATTTTTGCTATGACACTTTTTGCACATCGTTCAAATATAAAAAGATTATTGCTTGGTAAGGAAACGCCAACAAATATTAAAAGTAAAATTTTAAAAGAACAAAAACGTAAGCAAAGAATGGAAGAAAAAAGTGAAGAGAAAGCAGAAAAGCAAGAACTTAAAACTGAAATAAAAGAAGCAAAACAAGAATTTAAA
>JAFTUZ010000064.1 GCA_017466005.1 Clostridia bacterium
ATTATAGCACATTATTATTTAAAAATAAAATGTTTTAGTTATTGAATTAGCGCTATAATTTTGTTTTTTATAATAACTAAAAAATACTAGCAATATTACTAGTATTTTTTAATTTTTAAAGTTTTTATAAAATATGTTGATTGAAAATATTTATTTTAAACAAGGCTTGTTTTCTTTAATATAAAGTAACTACCTGTGCCAATACCTACAGCAAACAAACCAGAACCAACTAGGCTCAAAATAACATTTATAATTGTACTGTTTAATGGAGTGATTATTGGTATCATCATAAACATTAACATACCAATACCAAAAGAGAGAATTAAAGAAAGCCATAATTTTTGTTTTGCAACAATACTTGCAAGCAAATAAATAGATGAGAATATACCAACCAGTAAAATTTTAGATAACAAACACATAATAATATTGCCAACATGTACACCTTCTAGTGCAAATGGAAGCCCAGCAATTGCCCCACCTATCATTGAACCAATAAAGAAAGCAATTATCATACTTGCACCAGCTACAAAACAAACTACCGATTTTGAAATTACATAATCAGTTTTATTTGCTCTTACGGTAAATAAGTTTTTTACATAACCACTTCTAAAATCATCAGCAACAAACACGCAAACAAATATAGCAATAATAAAGAACATCATATTAATATTGCACATACTTGTTATATCCATTCCCATCATTGCCGAACTATCGCCACCAGCAGAACCAATTATTTGCCAAACATTTTTAAAACCTTCCATTACAGTTACGGCACCTGTTTGTGGGTCGGTGGAAACCATTCCATCCATCATAGAAGTCATAACAAGGATTAAAATTGGCATAACCAAAGAAATACCAACCATTATATAATAAAGTGGTGAAATAAACATTCTTTTAAAGTCTACGCCAAGCATACTTTTTAATCGCTTTTTAAAAGTATTATTTTCAAAGTTTGTGCTCATATCATTTTACCCCCTTATTGTTCATAAGATTGATATAATATTCTTCAAGACCAATTTTATCTGTTTTTAACTCGTTAACAATTACATTGTTTTCATATAGGTAAAGAACAATTTCTTCTGGATTTTTAGCATCATAAACACGAAGATACTCTTTTTGTTCGTCTTCTAACACTTTTGAATATTTTTTTAGTAGTAATTCTTTTGTTTTTGGCATTTCTTTTGTTTTGATTGCAATAAATGTAGGGCAACTTTTTTCTAGTTCTTCTGCCGTCATTTCAACAATCATTTTCCCGCCACGAATAATACCATAATGGGTTGCAATTTTTTCAAGTTCCCCTAGTATATGAGAAGACACTAAAACTGTGCAATCGTTATTTTGGGTGATATCTGTTAAAACTTCTCTCATTATTCTCATACCGTCGGCATCAAGCCCATTTATTGGTTCATCTAAAACCAAAAGTTTTGGTTTACCAAGCAAAGCCATAGCAATACCAATACGTTGCTTCATACCAAGAGAGCAGTTTTTATATTTATTTAAAGCAGCACCTTCCATTCTAACCATTTTTAGCACTTTTCTTACCTCATCTTCTTTGTTTTCTATGCTTAAATTTGTGGCTTGAATTAAAAGGTTGTTCCAAACACTTAAACTAGGAAAACAGCCCGGAGATTCAATTAAAACACCCACACTTGCCCTAACATCTACATCGGTATAATCTTTATCATAAAGTTTAACCTGTCCGCTTGTAGGGTGAATTAATCCACAAATAATTTTTTCGGTAGTAGATTTACCACTTCCATTCTCTCCAATAAATCCATAAATTGCCCCAACAGGAACTGTCATATTTAGCCCCGAAAGTGCTTGCTTTTCTCCAAAATTTTTTGTTAAATTTCTAATTTCTATTGCATTCATAATTACCCCCTAATACACATCACTTTTATTTAAAATATGTGTTCCTAGTATGTTATAAATAACTGCCCACGAAATAGAAACTATTAAACAAGTTAGCACAGTTAATATACCACTAGATAAGCAAGCGGCAACTGATGAACCGTATAAGAAAATATTTAAAACACTTGAATTTCCTAAAATTGCAGCAGCCCCAATAATTAAAATACCTGTTCCAAAGAAAAAGGAAGAAGCAATTGAAATAGCAAAATATTTTCTAAAAATAATATTTAAGAAAACATATAAACTAGCCCAACCTAAACTCATAATAATTTTACCAAGTATAGCGCATATAAGCGAGCCCACATTTACCGCAAAAGACAATCCTACAAACAATCCTGCAAGAATTGTTCCAAGCATATATGTAACACACATACAAGCCATTGCAAAAGCACAAATTATTGTTTTACTCATCATATAATCTTGCTTTTTAGGGTGAGTAGTAAAAAGTTGTTTAACATACCCACTTTTATAATCATGACCAATAAAAATAGATACCATTATTCCACCAAATATAAACACCAGATTCATATTTGCATAGTGACCAATATTAGAAACAACATACAACGGATTATTAGACGCTATTGCTTGCCTAGTGTTTGTAAACAATGCACCAGTTTGCGAACTATCCATA
>JAFTUZ010000065.1 GCA_017466005.1 Clostridia bacterium
AAAATTAAACATATTATGCTAAACTTTAATTAAAGGAATAATCATTATGAATTTTTTTAGAAATCAAACAAAATATGCTCTTATGCCACTAACCGAAGAAGTAGATGGCACAACTACTATATATGCCTATGTTGCGGCAGAGTGTGAATATATCAGGCAAGTTAATATGGAATATGAAGGCAAAAAATTTCCAGGGTATGAAGTTGTTTTTAAATGGAATGAAAAAGAGGACAACATAACTCCAGAAAAAGACGAAAACGGCAATTACACAAACAGCAAAATTGTAATGGCAATTTTTGACAACTCAAAACCAGCAAAACAAAAAGCACAGGAGCTAAATGAACAAATAATTAAAGACAAAATTAAACAAACACCGCTATATCAGCTAAAAGCTCTAACTCCAATTTTAAGGCAAAAACTAGAATATGCCAACTCCCTACAAGAAAAGCACCTAATTAAAACCACCAATCAAGAACGGGAAATGTAAACTAATGTGTTGCATTTATTCGTAAGGCTATTTGCCACTTACAAATAACAATATTTATTTTAATAAAAACCTTATAACCAGTGCGATAATATAAAAAAGAAGCCTTTATAATTAGACTTCTTTTTATTTTGGTACCCTCAAGCGGAATCGAACCGCTGACTTCGCCGTGAGAGGGCGACGTATTAGCCGCTTTACCATGAGGGCAAAATTTAATGATAAATGATAAATGATAAATTTTTGTTAATACTTAATGCTAAATAATAAAATTAATATTTTATTTGGTTTAGATATTTCTGTTACAAAATATATCATATGTTTTAAAAAAATGCAAGAAAAATTTTAAAATGATTTGTCATTTAAAAAAGATGCAAAAATTTAAAATTGTGATATACTAAATTAAAGGAGTAATTATGAATAAAGTTGTTTTAATAGGTTGCGGTAATGTTGGAATGAGCTATGCATATTGTCTTGTTAACGAAAGCAAGGTTGACGAACTTGTTTTAATTGATATTAATTATGAAAAAGCACAAGGAGAAGCACTTGACCTTTTACACGCTTCTAGTTGCGCAAAAAGAAAAATTAAAATTAAAGCTGGAGATTATGCAGATTGCCAAAACGCCGATATTGTTTGCATTGCTGCAGGAAGAAATCAAGAAGTTGGCGAAACAAGGCTAGATTTAATAGATAAAAATGTTGCCGTTTTTTCTTCTATAATAAAAGAAATTAATAAAACTGGTTTTAATGGAATTTATTTAATTGCAACAAATCCGTTAGATGTTATGACTTTTGTTACATTAAAATTATCTAATTTTCCAAAAGAAAAAGTAATTGGTAGTGGAACAACGCTAGACACAGCTCGCCTAAGATTTTTAATTAGTGAACAATTACAAATTAACCCTAAAAATATTCACGCTTATGTTATTGGCGAACATGGCGACAGCGAAATGATTCCTTGGAGCAGTGCTATGATTGGGCTTAGCAGTGTAGATAAATTTTTAAATAAATCTGCCAAGGCTAAAATTTATAACGATGTAAAAAATAGCGCTTACGAAATTATAAACAAAAAAGGCAACACCGCCTATGGAATTGGTATGTGT
>JAFTUZ010000066.1 GCA_017466005.1 Clostridia bacterium
TGTAAATTATAACATTATATATATAAAATGTAAATCATTATATAATAAATTTATAAAAATAAAAACAAAAAACAGGAGTTATCCTGTTTTTTATTACATAAATCTTCCGCCGTTTTCTGATGTTGCAACATCGTCTTCACTGTATCCATCTTCACTACGTGCAACATCATCTCCGCGTAATGTTTCTGTTCCATCTACTTTTATATCATCATCAGAAATAATACCTAATCTTTTACTTTCGCCGTGTTCTACTATTACAGCGTCATCGGAAATTGGGTCTGGTGTTGGTTCTGGTGTTGGAGTATAAGCAGACATACTTCCGCCAAGTTTTTTGGCACCGCCTTTATCTTTACCACCTTTGCCGCCGCCACCACCTTTTTTGCCACCTTTGCTGCCGCCGCCTTTTTTACCACCGCCGCCGCCTTTGCTTCCACCACTTTTACCACCATCTTTTCCGCCTTTACTTGCTGGTTTTCCGCCTTTTGCGGCTTCTTTGGTTTCTTCGGCTTTTTTATCGCCACTGTATGAAATCATTATTTCTTTATATTTCATTCCAGCATTAGTGCCTTTTGTGGCTTCTTGTTTTGCCTTTAATTCCTTAACTTTTCCGCTTGCATTAATGCGTTCGCTTATTTTTTCGGTTACGGCATAATATTTATTATTAAGCGCACCCATCATTGCCATAAATTGTGGGTTGTTGCGTAATGCTTCGCCTGTTTGACTTTCTAAAATGGCTGTTAAAAGTTCGTTCATTGCCCTAAATTTGTGTCTGCCAGTTAAAAAGTATTTACCTATTTTATCTCTTGCCTTTTTAAATTCGCTTAACACAATAGTGCCGTTTGGCAATTCGTTTAAAAGTTGTATGCGTTTGTTAAAATAGTTTTCTTCTAATTTTTCATATAAATCCGAACCAGATTCTCTAATTGCTTGCAAATAAGCAAGTCTTAATTCTATATTATCTGTTGGGGTTTTTTGTTTATCGTCTTCTTCTCTTTTTTCTCGTAAGTTAAAAACAATCATTCTTCTGGTGTTGTAATGCTCATCAAATTTAAAGCAATACGAACCAACTATGGTAGAAATAGTATCTTGAATATAACCGTTTGCACGTTCTATTGTTTCGTTAAGTTTTAAAGCACAAAGTGCATTACCGTCTGGCAATTTTTGTGGTGCGGTGAGAGTAAAAGTAAATTGGGTGCCATCTTTAAATTCGGCTTTTGCCAAAACTTCCCCATCTTTATCTTCAATAATATATTTTGGCAAAGCAATAAGTTCTGCCATTATATGTGGGTCTATGGTATATCTACCATCGGCACTAAACTCGCCCAAAAGGTTGTTTACAACCATATCGTATTTACGGGTTGCCCTTAATTGAGAAATTTCTTGTTTATCGTTTATAAATCCAGTTTCAGAATCTTTACGAACATAATTTTCAACCACAGGTTCTTCCACTGCTTGAACATTGTTTAAATCAAACTCTTTATCTTTACCCAACGACATACTTTTTTACTCTCATTGATTTTTCATATATAATGCTAGCATATTAACATTTTTTTTGCAACATTTTATAACTAATTGTTTAATAGCAATAAATTTTTTTATATATTGAATTATATAAAAGTTTTTCCATAAGTATTGAAAATAAAAAAACAAAGTGGTATAATAAAAACAATATTTAAAACAAAAGGACACCATTATGAATCCACAAGTAAAAGAGTATCTTGACAATTTAGATTTTAACCGCAACAATCACACCAGACTTAACCCAGACAAAGGGGAAAATAATCATAATTTTGGTAAAATTTTTTATGAAGAAGAATTTGACCGTACCGAATTTTTGGCAGAATTAGAAAGACTTATAGAAGAAGGCAAAATAATTGGGACATTGCCAGAAGTAAGCTCGCTTTTAAGATTAAACAAAAACCACCAAGCATATATTACAAAAATTGATAATGCAATAGAAACAATTAAAAAACGTGCAGAAATTGAAGATTATATTGAAACAAGTTACTTACCTAATACCGAAATTGAGCAAAGCGAATTAAGAACTTGCTATACAGCAAAACAACTAAACAGCACTGCTGGTAATATTGCTGCCTTAAAGCAAAATTGCACACATATAAGTTATTCTAGCCCAGCAAAACAACACAGCCTAGATAGTTGGGCAGAGGTTGCGGAAAGCAAAAAAGAAAATAGAATGGTTACAACACTAGAATTTTACAAACACAAACCAAGCAATTATAAACACAACCAAACACAAATGTAGAAAATAACAAAAGGAAAATTTATGGATAAATCTATCTTACAAAAATTAGATTAGTTAGATATATTTTACAATCAACAAAACCAAAAGATTGGCATTACTACATGCGACAAAGTTTTTTGTGCGTATTATTTTAAAGATTTAATTACCGATTACATAGCAAGCGGAAAACCAAATTTGGCAACCCACCCCGAAATAGTAAAATTATTAAACTATAAATTAAAAGCGGACGTAGATAAATTTGGTTATCAAAAAACTCAAAACGCAAACAGCATAAAATATTTATTAAAAATAAACAATACAATTGAAGTATTAAAAGAGCAAGCCCAAAA
>JAFTUZ010000067.1 GCA_017466005.1 Clostridia bacterium
ACCACTAAAAAACTATCAACAAAATTAGCAAACGGCACAATCAAACTATACAATAGTATGGGATATGCATACTTGAACACTTTTTTGCCTTCATTAAAATGTTTGGTAGAATACTTGAAATCCACTTGTCGCCTTGAGCACATCTTTAAAAACATAAACGAAAATACATCTCCCGCCAATGTTCCAAGCATTGCGCCAGTCAATGAACCTAACAAGTAAAATTTGCGCAACATCAACATAAATACCAGACCAAAAACAACCCTTACAACTTGCTCAAAAATACCCGATATTGCCGATATATTAAATTTTCCAACCCCTTGATAATAACCTTTCAAAATCGCCGTTCCAGCCGAAAAAATTAATGATGGTGCCAAAATTATATAGCACAAATACACTCTGCCATCACCTTGAAGTAGCGCCAAACCTTTACTTCCCAAAAGCAAAACAATTGTTAAAATCCCACTTATACTAAACAAAATCGCAATTGCACCATATATAATCTTTTGTTGTCTTGATTGCAATTTTTGACTTGATATAAGTTTGCTAATAGATATTGGTATACCACTTGAAATTAAAATAACCAAAAATGAATACGCGGAAAAAACCATTTGATACAAACCAATATTTGTACCAAGTATACGCGTTAAAACAATTCGATACACCCCACCTAACGCTTTGGCAATGATAGAGCAAATCAAAACCCATGACAAATTACGTCCAATACTTGTTTTCATATAATTACTTTTTGCAAAAATAATAAAATTTATGTTTTTTGCTAGGCAAATTATCTAGAATAATATATAATAGTGATATGAAAACAAAATTTAAATTTAAAAAATTTATTTACGCACTAGCACCTATGGCCGGCGTTACCGATTTTGCATTCCGTGAGATTTGTAGTGACTTTGGCGCAGATATGGTAGTTAGCGAAATGATTAGCGCAAAAGCATTAGAATATAATAACGCACGCACTCAAAAAATGCTAAAGGAAAATTCAACTTGCATTAAATCAGTTCAGTTGTTTGGTCACGACCCCAAAGCAGTGGCAAAAGTTGTTAGTAGCGGGATATTAGATAAGTTTGATATTATTGATTTTAATTGCGGGTGCCCTGCTAAAAAAATCGTTGGAAATAACGACGGAAGTGCAATGATGAGAGATATTGAACATACTCGCCAAGTTTTGCAAGCATTAAGAAACAACACATGCAAACCAATTTCGGTTAAATTCCGTTTAGGAATTGATAATAGAATTAATTTTATTGAATTTGGAAAAATGTGTGAAGAAGTTGGTGTTGACTTTGTAACTCTTCACGCCCGAACCCGCGAACAAGGTTATAGTGGAGAGGTGGACAAAAAAGCATACGTCGAACTAATTAATAATGTAAACATACCCGTTATTTGGAGTGGAGATATTTCTAGTAGTAAAGATGTAAAATACGCAAAATCCATAGGATGCGCGGGCGTTATGATTGGACGCGAAGCCCTAGGCAATCCCGAGATATTTGCCAAGTTAAAACACAAAAAAGTAAACTTTACAAAAAAAGAAATTGTACTTAGACATTTAAATAATATGCGTGAATATTTTGAAAACGATGACGCTACATTTAGTTATTTTAAAAAGCATTTACTTTGGTATTTAAAGAACTATAAAAATGCAACCGAATTAAAAAAGCAAGTTTGCTTTATGCAATCCTTGCAAGAAATGTATAATTTTATTGAAAAGAATATTTAATTAAATATTCTTTTTTATTTAATAAAATTATTTAATTAATTTTAGTGGATATTTTAAATTTAATTATATATTAATGTTGTTAAATTACTTATTTA
>JAFTUZ010000068.1 GCA_017466005.1 Clostridia bacterium
AAACATAGATGCAAGCAAAATTAAATTACAAAACACTAAAGCAAATTCACCCAAAATTGCACCTTTGCCAAACATAGATTTATTCATATCTTGTACGCTTTTAATCCCCATTTTACGGCCAAAATTCATAAACAACAAAGCACATAAGAAAAATGTTATAGCAGCAATACCTATGCTTACATACCCCATAGTTCCAAAAGATGCAAAATAATACCAAGTTTCTTTTCCTGATGCAAATCCTGCGCCTACTAATGTTCCAAACAAAACCGAACCAATTAAAACCTGATTACAGAACTTAGCAAAAAACGATTTTTCTTTCATAAAAAACTCCTTTCTGTTTTAATTAGTTTGAGCATATTTTTAAATTGTATTACTTTTATTTGTGAAACATTAAAAAATAAACAAGAATTTTGTAAAATTAGTGTATTATTTGATAATAATAAGCACGTAAGTTCATCTTCTGTTATGTTTGTGTCTTCTAATTTTTTTGCTTTTTCAGATAATTGCCAAACACCGTTTAAAACTTCTTTGCCTAAATCGTAGCAATAAACATATGCAACAGCATTACAAACTGCTTTTTTTAATTTTTCGTACATAGCTTTCAATTTTTTAGTAGAAAAATAAAAGCTTATATATTTATAGTTACAAACCAAATCTAATTCATCATACTTTCCACTAAAAAGCGCATTTTTACACATTAAAAATTTATGTTTTTTAGTATGGTTAACTGATAACAATATTCTGTCAAAAAAATCTTTTGCTAAACTACCTTTGCAGGTTGAAAGTTTTAAACTAATTTCGTTGCATAACTGCTCGTTAAAAGTTGCATACTCTAAATCTTCTAATAAAAAATGAGATTTATTTAAAAGCCAACAAAAATCTGTACGTTGCAGTGCTTCGGTAACATTTTCTAACTTTTTTTCTTTTATATTTAAAGGTAAATCTTCATAAACTTTTAAATTATTTGGCTCTTCATTTTTTCTGAAAATATCATAATAAAAAGTATATATTGTATTTTCACAATCCAACCATTTTGCACGAGAAATATTATATAAAGCCTTTTCTGTATCTTTTAAATTATACGCACAAATAGCACTAAATAAATGCACTTTAGGTATATACTCTTTTAATTCTATTAATTTATCAAAATACTTTATGGCACTTTTAAAATCACCTAAACTTGCAAAAAATAAACCTAACTTTATTAACTCGTTAGTATCTATTGTGTCAACATTTTCCAGTTTGATTTTTATGCTTTCTTGCATTGATACATCTAAATCATAAAGCAAGCACAAACTAAAAACATCAAATGGAAAATTAAACAAAACATTTTCTACTTCTTGCCTTGCTTTTTCAAAATTTTTTTCTAAATAATAAGATAGACCAATCATATTTTTTGCTTGTAAATTTTGCTGTTTTGCAAGTGGTTCTAACATTTCTCTTGCTTCAAAAAATTTACGCCTATTAATTAAATTTTTAGCAGTTGCAATTATGTTTTTTTCGGTACTAATTTTACTTTTTAACTTTTCTTTTATAATCTCTGTCCATTGCAAAATGCTTTCTGTAAAAATATTATTGGTATCACAATTTAAACAAGCATCAAAATACGATAATGCTAAATTTAACTGATTTAAAAATATCAAACTTCTGCCTATTCCAAAATATGCAGTTGCTCTTAAATGCGGTATTTTTACTGCTCTAAAAAAATGCCTACAAGCAAGCGAATGTAGTTCCATATTAAAATAACATTGGGCAGTAACAACTTCAAGCCCTTGCCTTTCTATTCTTGTTTTAGAATGTTGTTTGGCATTTCTACTGGCATCTAAAGCCCCCCATAAATCTCCACTTTCGGTTCGGTGGTCAATTAAATTTAAATAATATTGCAAATTATGTTTAAAATTAGTAATGTTAGACATATTTTTAGTTTATTTTTAATAAATCCGAAAAATGATATAAAATAAATTAATTTTTAAAATAATAAAAAATAAAAAAGCACACTAAATGTGTGCTTTTTATATCATTTAATTAGATGTTAATTAAACGCAAAATGTGTTTGCTTAAAATCATAAGAACAAGGTCAATAATCCAAACAATGGTAAATCCGAATATTAAACGAATAAGACCAGCTACGATTTTACCTTCTGAAAATCTTGTTATTGCACCGCAAATCCAAGAAGTTACAGGTATAATTGCAAGAATAAGACTTACAATATATCCCAAGCCAAAATAATCTGATTTTTTTGCCATATTAATAACCTCCATTAGAATAATATATTAAATAAACCGCGAGTTTATGCCCAAATTGTTTATTTATCATTAGTTAAGTGAACTACTTCTATCCCTGCTTCGTTTAACAATTCTATTGAAAATTCGTTAGGATAGTTTTGTTCAAACACCACACGCTTTATACCAGCATTAATTATAATTTTTGCACATATAGCACAAGGTGAATGCGTGCAGTATAAAGTGCTTCCATCAATTTCGTGCCCAAGTTTAGATGCCTGTGCAATTGCTTTTTGCTCGGCACATACAGAATAACATTTTTCCAAACAAGTTCCACTTTCTATATTAAGTTGATTTCTTAAACAAACACCACGTTCCTGGCAACTTTTGATACCAGAAGGTGCACCATTATGGCCAGTTGCTAAAATACAATTATTTTTTACTATAACCGAACCTACTTGCCTATTTTCACGAATACAACTACTCCAAGTAGAAACAAGTTTTGCAACTTCCATAAATCGTTTATCCCATTTTACTTGTTGAGCTTTATTTATCATACTTAATCCTTCAAGTTAGTTATTATTGTTTGAGTTATTGTTGTTGGTGTTGTTAGAAGCACCATTCATAGCACCCACACCTTGTGGTAGCACACCGTTACCTTGCGGCATTGGGCGTGGACCCATAGGTGGAACACCTTGACCACCTTGCGGAGGCATTGGACGCATTCCTTGTGGTGGCATTGGTCGCATACCTTGTGGTGGTACACCACCTTGTGGCATAGGCCTTGGCCCCATTGGTGGAACGCCTTGACCGCCTTGCGGCATTGGACGAACACCTTGTGGCATTTGCCCATTAGGCATAGGCCTTGGTGGATATGGTGGCCTTACGCCTTGTGGCGGAACACCTGCAGGACGTGGACCCATTGGTGGAACACCCTGACCACCTTGTGGTGGCATTGGTCGCATTCCTTGTGGTGGTACACCACCTTGTGGCATAGGTGCTTGCCCCATTGCTGGAGCAGGTTGTTTTTGCATAGGTGGAACACCCGGTTGTTGTGTTTGTTGAACATTTTGACCATTTTGCAATGGTGCATTTTGATTAGGTTGTGCCATTTGTGGCATTGCCTGATTTGGTTGCATATTTTGTTGTGCCATTTGTGGCATTTGTTGTGCTGTTATATTAAAACTTTGTTGTTGTTGATTATATTGCATATTCATATTTTGCGGCATCATTTGTGGTTGGTTAGGGTTTGGAACACCTGCTATTGCAGGGTTAGAAGCGTTTGTGTTTGCAACTTCTACTGGTTTATCCATAATAACAATTCTGCGTTTACAAGTTATAAGCATCCACACACCACCAATTAAGCCGTAAAGTGATAATGCTATTGGAATTAAATAAGTTGATGTTATCATAGCAATTATTTCTATTGCTAAAAGACCTGCAAGAACCATAAATATATCTACAATTAACCAAAAAATTGCAGAAAATAACAAGAACGAACTAGCACGATATGGGTGTGTTTTTTGTATTGCCATAAACACAATACCCAAAATCATAAACAATAATGCTAAAACTGCTAAACCAAGATTTATGTAATTAACAAAATCTATAATACTAAGCATTATTTCAAATAAAAAAATCACTGCGGTATAATTTAAAATTATCATTAAAAACGAAAATAAACAAGATAATTTTAAAAATACGGAACCTTTACTTTTGCCAATAAACAAACAAATAAAAGAAATTAAGAACAGCAACACAGGGAAACCAGTATAACAAAGGTATGTATCTATAAACACCATAAACTCGTTATTTATACCAAGCTGGCTTGTATCCCAAATCCATTGAAAATTTAACACATTCCAACAAAACTCTGGCAAATATAAGAACAGTAAAACCAAACCGAAAAGAATAGCGAATATTCCGCCACCTATATAGGCACCTTTTATTCCCCTTTTTTCAACTTGAACACTTTCCATATTTTCCCCTTTTTTAGGTTACACCTAACTCCTATTTTTTACTATAATAACAAATAGAAAAAATTTTTGCAACAAAATATAAAACATTTTATATAATTTGTGCGAATTTTATACTTTTATGTGCAGTTTGTAGAAATATATATGCTTTTACAATACTTTTTGAGCAAAAATAAAAGATGAAAACTAAAAACTTTCATCTTTCCTTACGCGTGTGCGCGCGCGAGCCCTTTAAATTAAATTTAAGCAACTAATTGCTTTTTTCTTCTTTTTTGTTTAAGCAAAATTCTTCGCAAAAATCACCTATATATTTATATACTTCCAAACGATTAGTTTCGTTTAAAATTTCGTGTCGTTTTGCACCCCAAATTTTTTCATCTACTATTTCCACACCTAAATCACGGTACATATTTGCAAGTTTATGAACTAAATCCGCTTTTTTACCGCCAACAGGGTCATCTTCCCCACTGGTTATTAACATAGGAATATTTTTGTCAATTTGGTTTAAATATTCTGATTTGTAAATATTTTTTAAATGGCTAAAAAATGAAACATAAAAATTAGCAGAACAAACAGCACCACAATATTCATCTTTTACATATTCTTGGAATTTTTCTTCATCAGACGTTAGCCAGTTGCCGTTTTCAAAGTTTTTACCATATGTGCCAAAACTGAGTTTGTAAATAAGTTTTGCTTTAGCATTTTTACCACAAAAGAATTTTGTTATTTTAGCAACAAACTTACCTAATCCAACACTAGAATTACCTTTCATATATGCCGAGCCTACAAATATAGCAAGCGAGTGTTTGTGATAAACTTGAACAAAACGTTGTAACATAAAACTACCGTAACTGTGCCCAAGCACTATAAGTGGTAAATTATATTTTTCTATTAATTTATCCGCAAAGTAAACAGCATCAGAAACAACATCTTTTGCTAAATCTCCGCTGTACTTACCTATTTTTTGGCTATCTCCAACAGTTTGACCATGTGCACGTAAATCCATTGAAAACACCACTACACCACGCATATTCATATACTTTGCAAATTCGTGATATCTTGCACAATGTTCTACCATTCCGTGTAAAATAAGCATTACAGCTTTAGGATTTCCCACCTCATTCCATTCTCTGCAAAAAATTTTAGCACCATCAAAACTTTCAATCATTTGACCTATTTGAACTTTATTCATAAACTTTCTCCTTTTATTTTGTAAGTGTTTTTTGAACAACTTTTCGCCAATCTTTATATGTGTTTAAAAACTTTTCTCTATCTTTTGACGGTTTAAACACTTTATCTACCTTATAGATATTGCTTAATTCGTTATAGTCTTTCCAAACACCTGTTGCAAGCCCACACATATATATTGCACCTAATGCAGTAGATTCTTTTACTAAACTTTTTTCTATTGCCTGACCAAAAAGTTCTGCCTGAAGTTGCATAACAAACGCACTTTTACTAACCCCACCATCAAACCTTACAGAACGAGCATTTTTTCCTGCATCTTTTAACATAACGTCGTAAACATCTTTAACGCAATATGCAATACTTTCTAAAACCGCTCTTACCAAATGCTCTTTATTAGTACTACGGTTTATGCCATAAAACATACCTCTTGCATCACTATCCCAATATGGGGCACCAAGCCCTGTGAATGCCGGAACAAAAAAAGTTCCATCGGTATCATCAATATTTTGAGCAACAATATCACTTTCTTCTGGTGTTTTTACTACTTCCATATTACCCACAAGCCATTCTACCGCACTACCACTATTAAACACACTACCTTCTATTGCATAGGTGGTAACGCCTTTTCTTCTCCACGCAACAGTGGTTAAAAGTTTATGTTTTGAAAATATTGGCTTATTACCTATATTTAAAAGCATAAAACTACCCGTGCCATATGTGTTTTTAATATCTCCAGAATTAAAACAACATTGCCCAAACAACGAACTTTGTTGGTCACCAATTAATCCTGCAACTGGTATTTCGGCACCATCTACAACAAAATGGCCAACAATTTCATCATTATCAACTATTTTAGGTAAAATATTTAAAGGGATATCAAACATTTTAAGTAGTTTTTCGTCCCAAGAGTTGTTATGAATATTATAAAGCATTGTTCTACTTGCGTTAGAAGAATCGGTTACAAAACTTTTTTCTTTGGTTAAATTAAAAGCCAAAAAACTTTCCATTGTACCAACGCATAACTCATTTTTATTTGCCATAGTTTTTAATTTGGGCACTTTTTGCAACAACCACTGAATTTTGGTTGCACTAAAATAAGCATCGGGAAGCAAACCAGTGATTTTACGAATTGTATTTGCCTTACTACCACCAAGTTTCGTTTTACAATAACGGCTTGTTCTTCTGCATTGCCACACTATTGCGTTGTATAATGGCTTACCAGTTTTTTTATCCCACGCAACAACAGTTTCTCGCTGGTTGGTTATACCAATACCATAAACATCATTAGGATTAATTTGGTTAAACATACAACTTAAAGTGTATTTTGTAGCATTTAAAATTTCTTGTGCATCGTGTTCTACCCACCCCGACTTTGGATAAATTTGTTTAAATGTTTTACGCTCTATTTGAATTATTTGATTTAACTTAACGTCATACAAAATAGAACGCACAGATGTTGTACCTTCATCTATACCAATAATGTATCTTTTCATACTTACCCCCACAGCCTTATATTGGTATTATAACAATATAAATTAAATTCTACAAACGTTTTATACAAAAATATATCAATTAGTTGCGTTTTATTTTAAATAAAGTTAATATTAAAATAAGTGTTTTATTTATTTTTTGCACAAAATAATGTTAATAACACAATATTTATAAAAGGACTGTTGATGGTGAAAAAGGAATTTGAACTTGCCATTATTGGTGGTGGGGTTGTTGGTGCTAGTTTGTTTAATTTAGCCACATTAAATGGCGTTAAGGCTGTTATGCTAGAAGCGGAAGATGATGTTAGTATGGGGGCAAGTAAAGCAAACAGTGGAATTGTGCACTCTGGTTACGACCCCGAACCTAATACTTTAATGGCAAAATTAAATGTTAGGGGTAACGAATTATTTAGACCACTTTGCAAAAGATTAGGCATTGGTTTGGGCGAATGTGGAACAATTACCGTTACTGATAAAAAAGGATTAAAAAAATTAGAAATGCTTTTGGAACGTGGAAAAATTAACGGAGTTAATAATCTTGCAATTTTAAACCGCCAAGAGTTATTAAAATTAGAACCTAATTTAGCCGACCGCATTGAGTACGGGCTATACGCACCAACTGGTGCAATAGTTAGCCCTTATATGCTTTGCATTGCCCTTGCCGAAGAAGGTGTTGTAAATGGTGGTGTTGTAAAATGCAATTTTAAAGTTTGTAGTATTGAAAAACAAAACAATCAATTTATTTTAAGTAATGGTTTACAACAAATAAAAGCAAACTTTGTTGTAAACTGTGCGGGGGCAAATTGTAATGAAATAAACGCATTACTAAACGAAAAACAAGAGCCTTTAAACTTTGTTAAAGGCGAATATATGCTTTTAGACCAAAGCCAAGCAGGTTTTGTAAGGCGCCCTGTTTTTCCACTTCCTTCCGAAGTTGGAAAAGGAATTATTGCAGTACCTACAACACACGGAAACATTATGTTTGGACCATCGGCAGTTGTGTGTGAAAAAGATGACACATCAGTTACTCCACAAAGTTTACAATATATAAAAGAACAAATATCTTTAAGCGTTAAAAACCCTAATTTTAAAAAAATTATAAAACTTTTTGCTGGTATTCGTGTTAAGGCTGGAAATGATTTTGTTATTGAAAAAGGTAAAACTAAAAACTACTACTACACCGCAGGAATATGCTCGCCAGGGCTTAGTGCTGCCCCAGCAATTGCAGAATATTTGTTTGAATTTTTAAAGCAAGATGGCATTAAAACAAAAGTAGTTAAAACTGTTGCAAGAAAACCATATGTAAACACAAAAACTTTAAACCAATCAGAACTTAATAAACTTATTAAGAAAAATCCAGACTATGGACTTATTGTGTGTAAATGTGAAAAAATTACAAAAGGCGAAATTATAGATGCTATATCTTCCCCATTAAAGCCAACTTCTGTTGATGCTATTAAACGCAGAGTGCGCCCAACAATGGGGCGTTGTCAAGGTAGTTTTTGCCTACCAAAAATAGTGCAAGAAATTGCAAAATACCACAAGCAAAAATTAGAAGATGTTACCTTATGTGGTAGCAACAGCACAATATTAGTTGACGACATTAAAAAAGGAGGCAGATATAATGTTTGATGTAGCAATTATTGGTGGTGGCCCTGCTGGGCTTGCTTCGGCCATAAGTGCTTGCGAGCAAGGTGCTAAAGTAGTTTTAATAGAACAACAAAACAGATTGGGTGGCATACTTAATCAGTGTATTCACAATGGTTTTGGCTTGCATTATTTTGGGGTGGAACTAACTGGGCCAGAGTACGCAAAAAAATGGGAAGATAAATTTAATGAACATAATGCCGAAGTAAAACTTAACACTATGGTTGTAGGTTTAAAACAATTAGGATTGGGCGTTGAAATAAACACAATAAGCCCAAAAGGTGCCGAAACAATAAAAGCAAAAGCAGTTGTGTTTGCAATGGGTTGCCGTGAGCGACCATGCGGTGCAATAAATTTATGTGGAACACGCCCCGCAGGTGTGTTTAGTGCTGGGCAAGCACAAAAATTTGTAAACATATACGGAAAAATGGTTGGAAAAGATGTTGTAATTTTAGGCTCTGGTGATATTGGGCTTATTATGGCAAGACGTTTAACTTGTGAAGGTGCAAACGTTTTAGGCGTATATGAAATTATGCCTAAAAGTGGCGGGCTTGCAAGAAATGTTGCACAGTGCTTAAACGATTTTAATATACCATTGCACCTTTCTACAACTGTTGTTGCAGTAGAAGGAAAAGAACGTGTTACCGGTGTTTGGGTTGCGCCAGTAGATGAAAACCTTACACCTATTTTAGATAAAAAACAATTTATAAAATGTGATACATTATTGCTATCAGTTGGCCTTATACCCGAAGTAGAATTATTTTCTAATTTTAATTTAGAAACTTGCCCTGCTACTGGTAGTGTAAGTGTAAATGACTATTTTCAAACCAGTTGCCCTAACCTTTTTATTTGCGGAAATGTTTTGCACGTTAACGACCTTGCGGATAATGTTAGCAACGAAGGTTTATCTGCCGGCAAAAATGCCGTACTTTTTGCAAAAAATAAACTACCAAAATCTAACGTTATTGAAATACAACACAGCTCTCATATAAAATACACAGTGCCAAAATATATTCACACATCTATGGAAAATGATATATGCACCATTGCTTTCCGTGTGGGAAAAGAATTTAAACGTGCAAAAATTGTTGCCACAAGTAATGGCAAAGTAATAAGCCAAAAGCCAAGCCCTGCTGTTACTGCCGGTGAAATGCAACTTTTAAAAATAAACAAAAGCCTTATTAATGGCGACCTTAAAATAGATATAGAGGTGTAAAATGGAAACAGTAGAATTAGTTTGTATAAGATGCCCAATGGGTTGTCATTTAACCGTTACAAAAAATGATAATGGCGAAATTTTGGTTAGTGGCAACACTTGCCCAAGGGGCGAAGAATACGGAAAACAAGAAACCACAAACCCAATGCGAACCATTACAACAGTTTATAAAACCGACTTTGGAACAATAAGTTTAGTAACAAGCAAACCAATAGAAAAAAAGTTTTATTTTGATGTTTTAGATGCAATTAAAAACGCACCGAAACCTAGTAAAAAAATTAAAGTTGGCGATGTTTTTATAAAAAATATTTTAAATTCGGGAAAAGATATAATTGTAAGTGGTGTGCATAAAAAAGATTAACTATTTAATAAATTAAAAATGAGAGATTGATTCTCTCATTTTTTACTTGTTTTGCGGCTTACAATTTTCAACAATACGCGCAAATTTTTGCATTTTTTCTTCAACCTTTTTATTAAACTCTGGCTCTCCTATAAGGTATGCCAGCCCTTCTATACAAATATAAACATCTGCAAGTTCTTCAAAAAAATTTTCTTTTATACTCAAGTTGTTTTTATATTCGCCATAATTTTCTTGCCTTTTTAACTTATTTATTGCAACCATAAGCTCAGCCATCTCTTCCATACATTGGTCATACTGACATTGCATTCCAAAAACTTCTAAAGCATTAGCATAAACAACTTCTCTTTCTTTTTTATTCATTTTAAAATCTCCTTAAAATTATACTTAATTTTAATAAAGTATATTTAAAATAAATTTGTTTGTCAAATAATCAAAAATTATTATATTAATTTTTATTTAAAAACAAAAAATACATATTTTATATTGACAAACCTACCCCCCCCCCGTGGTATAATTAGTTTATATTAATAAAGGGGAATTTCTATGTCAGTTTTAAAAAAATTAAAAAATGCAATAAGCAATACAACCACTGCTGAAGCAATTAATCAAGTTGTTACAAACGATAAACTTTGGGAAAAAATTTTTAATGCAAATGCAATTAATTTATCAAAAAAAGAATTAGTAGAACTTGCTAAAAAAATATGCTATAATGCAAAAAAGGATTCAATAATTGCCAACACTCCATTAAAATATTTACACAGACCAGAAAATTATAGTTTTGGTGTTAATAAAATAATTAACAAATTAACCAACGCAATAACAAAAGTAGAACTTGGACAATTACAAGAAATTAATAATGTTATAGACCTTGCACACGAAGTGCAAAGATTAAATCCAAAAACAGAAATAGAGTTGTTAAAAAATCCATACACACATGAATATACAATACAATCAAACACTTTGCCTGAAGAACTTAATTTGCCAGATAAATTTTATTATAACTTAAAAAATGGTATTACCAACAAGCACAATGTTAGTATGTATATGGCAGAAGATGTTGAATTAAAACCACATGATAAAATCACCGATAATTATGACATTTATTATGAAATAAGGCGTTTAAACCCTGGCCTTAATATACAATTTGGTAACTTTGATATGTGTGATGAACCATACAACAAAAAACTTTATTATCAACTTGGAATTACAGTAGATAGTTGTAACTTAAGGTTGCCTTATGGTGTTGATATATCTCAACTTAATTTACCAGAAGGCTTTTACTATAATCAAAAAAATGGTATTACAAATAAGCACAATGAAGGAGCAAAATCTAAAACAGAGTTATCTTATTATTGTTTAGATGTTATTACGGAAGAAGCAACTAAAAATGGTTATAAGGAAGTTAGAAATCCACCTATGAAACAAAACTCATCTGAAAGACAAATGTAATAAAAAAGCGTAAAAT
>JAFTUZ010000069.1 GCA_017466005.1 Clostridia bacterium
GCAATGCTTTTGTGGCGTTTGTTAACATATTATGGCAACTTGTTGCAAGGTTTAGGAATTATGTTCTACGACTTTGTGTGGGGAAACAAAAAGATTGGGCCATTGCTTGAAAAATATAAAGAAGAAGATTTGATTAGACAACATCAGTTAGTAAGTAATAATAAAAAAAGTAATAAGAAAAATTAAAAAAGGAGGCGCAAATAGATGAGTAATAAGTATGAAAATCAGGTGACCCCTCCTAAAAATAAAATGACCAAATTTTGTTTATGGATGTTTATTGCCATAACAGGGGCAATTTTGGTTTCTAATTTATGTGGCGATATTATTAAGAACATTTTTAATTCGCTAATATCGGGGTTAACACCTATTATATTTGCTATAGTTGTTGCTTTTTTATTGCTTGAACCTATTAAATGGATAGAAAATAAATTGCTTAAAAATGCGTTCTTGGGTAATCCTAGGGCAAAAAAATATAAAAGAATGATATCTTTAAGTATTTGTTATTCTGTTATAATTTTAGTTATTGTTTTAGTTTTAGTTCTTGCTGTGCCTTATGTTGTTGCACAATTACAAGATTTAATTGCAAACCAAGATACTTATATATATAAAATAGAGCAAGAATTAACACAGTTAGTTTCTAGTTTAACATCGTTAAGTGATGAAACAATTCAGGAATCTATACGTAGTGCTATTACAAGTTTAATAACAATGATTAATGATTTTGTTAATGGCTTGCAAGAAGATATTGCCAACATTGTTGGTATTGTTACATCTTTAATTTTTACTATAATTATGGGCATAATTATTTCTTTATTGCTTTTAAAAGATAAAGAATTAATTTCAAATATTTCAAGAAGATTTACTTATGCTTACAACAGCAAAAAGAAAGCAGATGAATTAGTGGCTATTACCAGAAGGTCATCTAGTATGCTTAACCAATATTTAATTGGTAACCTTATTACAATGTTTATTGTGTTCTTGGTATCTTGGGTAGGTTACACAATTATTGGTGTTCCAATGGCATTTATATCTGCATTATTCTTGGGTGTGTTATCTATTGTTCCATATGTTGGTGGTTTTATTGCTATTATACCAGTTGTACTTTTAACACTTGTGTTTGGAAGTGTAACGCAGGCCATAATTGCAATGGCGTTTGGTCTGGTTGCGTGGGCAGGTATAACCACGTTTGTACCACCAATTATATTTAGTAATCGTATGTCTACAAGGGCAATTGTTATTATTTTAGCGTTGATTATTGGTGGGGCAATGTTTGGCTTCTGGGGTATGATTTTGTCTGCACCAGTTGTATCTATAATTATGATTATTATGCAGGAAAGATTGGAAGTAAGGGAAACCCAACGAGAACGAGAAGAACTAATAGAAGCTGGGGTAACCGAGGCAATAACGGAAGGTGTTGCAGATATGCTGGATTTAAAGCAAGATGTGGACCCATCGTTGTTGGATTTAGAGCAGGAAGAAATAAATAAAAAATCGCTTAAAAAATTAAATAAACCTAAATCTAATATAAATAAAACACTTAGAACTAAAAAGGCTTTATCTAGTAAAAAAACAGAAAATGCTGAAGTTAAAAACGAAGATAAAGCAGTTGATAAATCTGAATCTAAAAAAGAAATTACTAAAACAAAAATAACTAGAAAAACTGAAGATAAATAATAAAATAAATTCGCCAAATCTAGGCGAATTTATATTATGCAGATTAAAAAATGTGGTTTTTAATTAAATATAACTAGAAAATTAAAAGAAGGTGCTTATATGAAAAAAACATTATTTAGTGCGGCAAAACCTACCGGAAGATTAACTTTGGGTAACTATCTTGGAGCGGTTGAAAACTGGACTATGATGCAAGAAGAATATAATTCTATATTTTGTGTTGCAGATTTGCATTCTTTAACGGTGCCAATTAAACCAGAAGAATTAAAAGATAACTCGTATGCAGTTATGGCTAATTATTTGGCTTGTGGTATAGACCCTAAAAAAAGTGTGCTTTTTTATCAATCACACGTAAAAGAACATGCTGAATTGGGGTGGTTATTAAATTGTGTAACTCATTTTGGTGAAGCAAATCGTATGGTAGCATTTAAAGAAAAAGTGCAACAGAAAAAAGAAGTAACGGTTGGTTTGTTTGATTATCCTATTTTAATGGCTGCAGATATTTTGCTTTATGATGCAGAAGTTGTGCCAATAGGTGAAGACCAAAGACAGCATTTAGAACTTGCAAGAACTTTAGCGCAACGTTTTAACTTTACATACGGTGAAACATTTAAAATGCCAGAAGGTTTTTATCCAAAAATTGGTGCAAAAATTTATGATTTACAAAACCCTACTAAAAAGATGAGTAAAAGTGATGAGGACACATCTGGAACAATTTTATTGGAAGATAACCCAGATGTAATTATGAAAAAAATTAAACGAGCAGTAACAGATAGTGAGATGAAAATAGTTGCATCTAAAGAAAAGCCTGGTGTTACAAATTTACTTACTATTTATTCTAAATTAACTAACCAAACCATAAAAGAAGCAGAACAGCATTTTGAAGGTGCGAATTACGGTAAGTTAAAAACAGAAACTGCCGAAGTTGTTATAGAAACATTAAAACCAGTACAAGAAAAATTTAATTACTATATGAATAATAAAGATGTTTTAGCGGAAATTGCAAAACAAGGTGCCGAGAAAGCGGCAGAATATGCAAGTAAAAAAGTAGAAGAAGTAAAAGAAAAAATGGGTTTAATAAAAGCAATATAGGGGAATTTTATGTTTGGTTTTTTACTGCCTACGCAGGAAAACTTAAGTTTAAAAGAACTTAATTTATGGCATTGTTTTAACTGTGGAATATGCCATACTTTTGGCAAAAATTCTAAATTATTAAAACTTTGTGTTAATAGTGATTTGGGGTTTTTAAATATGTGGCTTCATTTTCATTACAAAACAATCCCAGATTTTCAGCAGGCTTTTTGTTTGGGTAGTGTGGGTAAGCATAATTACACTGTTCCAAATAAAATTTCAGAGAGTGTAACAGATATTGGTTTAATTATTTTAGATGCTAAATTACAAGATGATGTTTTGGATAGTAAAAAGCAATATAAACTGCTATATAAACATTTTAGCAAGCATATGGAAAAAGCAAAAGAAAAATATCCAGAATTAACAAACTTTGTAAACTTAAAAATGAACGAGCAATTAATTTTGGAAAAAAATTTAGAAACTGATTTAGAAAAAATTACAACTCCATCTGCTGAAATTTTACAACAAGTTATAATAACATTAACAAATAATAACTTATCAGAATATGAAAAAAACTTGTTTTACCAGTTGGGTAGATGGGTGTATTTATTAGATGCTGTTACAGATTTAGAGGAAGACCATAAAAATAAAACATTTAATCCGTTACTTGTAAACAGAAATTATCAGGGCAATAAAAAACAGTTTTTAAATATGTTTAAAAATAAGATTGAGTTAATTTTTAGGCAAACACTAAATGCCATAGAAGAAAACTATGGCAAATTAGAAACTTATCAAAAATCACCTATTTTTGATAATATATTAATTGATACTCCAAAGCAGTTATTTAAAGCAATGTTTTTAAGCAAATAGTGTAGTAAATGGTGTTGTGGTGGTTGTGGTAACAAAATTGCTTGTTGTTCTGCCACAACAACAGTTGTTATTGTTACCGTTTAATCCGCTTTGAGAAAGGGCGATAAGGGCAATTAATAAAATTATTAATATTACGATATTTGATGCAAGGTCTACACCAGAACTTGTTACCCATATGGCTATTAATAGTGCTAAAACCAAACTTTGGCTGATTGTCATTATGTATTCCTCCAGATTCTTGCTAATGTGCAAGTTAAAATTAAATATGCAGGCAATTATATAAATGTGAATAATTGCTTGCTTTTTTATTTATTTTAAAATTAAATTTTCTTAAAAAAGTAATAAAACATCTTTTGTTTTTTGTTATAAAGGTGTATAATATAAATATGGATATAAAGCAAAAAATAAAAGAGTTGCCAAAAGATAGCGGTGTTTATATTATGAAAAACACTCAAGGCGAAATAATATATATAGGAAAAGCAAAAAATTTAAAAAACCGAGTTAGTCAATATTTTAGAAGTGATAAAGATTTTCCTGTTAAAGTAAAAGCAATGGTTTCTAACATTGCTGATTTTAGTTATATTGTTACAAACACCGAACTTGAAGCACTGGCTTTGGAAAATAATTTAATAAAAAAGCACCAACCATATTACAATATTTTATTAAAAGATGGTAAAGCGTATCCATACTTAAAAATTAATTTAAAAAGTGAATTTCCAAGATTAGAAGTTACAAGAACTTTAAAAAAAGATGGGGCAAGATATTTTGGGCCATATATAGCGGGGATAAGGGCGAGTGAAATTATAAAAACTTTGTGTTATGCTTATCCTTTAAGAACTTGTAATGTAAATATTACTAAAACACCTAAAAGACCTTGCCTTAATTATCATTTGGGTCTTTGTTCGGCACCTTGTGCTGGTAAAATAAATAAAGAAGATTATAATAAATTGATTGGTGATGTTACGGCGTTTTTAAATGGTCAAGATGATAAAGTTTCTAAAGTGCTAGAACAAAAAATGCAAAATGCAGCAAATTCGGAACAATTTGAAACGGCAATAATATTGCGTGACCGTATTGAAATGCTAAAAAGATTAGGTCAAAACACCATAACATATCTTAACAAATTTGAAAATATAGATATTTTTGCGTGGGCTACAAATGGTTCGCTTGCATCTATTGCTGTGCTTATGGTACGTGGTGGTAAAAGTGTAGGGTGTGAAACATTCCATTTAGTTGATGTGAATTTGGGAATGAAAGAAAGTATAGAACAATTTATTCCACAATACTATTTAAATGCACGAGTGCCGGCAGAAATTGTTGTGCCTTGTAATGTAGATGAAGTTTTAAACGATTGGTTAAACACGCAAAGGCAGTCTGGGTTGGGTGTTGATGGAAAGGGTAATGTTAAAATTATTTTCCCACAAAAAGGTGAAAAATTAAAACTTTTAAATATAGCACAAAAAAATGCCGAACTTACACTTGAAAAATTTGTTGAAACCGAGAAAAGGCAATACGACTTTACTTTGGGTGCGGTGGAAAAGTTAAAAGATATTTTAAAACTAGAAAAATTGCCAAGAAAAATGGAATGTTATGATATTTCTAACATAAGTGGTGTTTTAAGTGTTGCTTCTATGGTGGTATTTTGGAATGGTGAGCCAGATAAGGCTAAATACAGGCGTTTTAGAATTAAAACGGTTGAAGGCCCAAACGATTTTGCAAGTATGAAAGAAGTTTTAACAAGAAGATTTAATGAAAGTAAAAAACCAGATAATAAAGACGAAAGTTTTTCTGTTTTACCAGATTTAATAGTGATAGATGGTGGTAAGGGGCAGTTATCTAGTGCATATCAAGCAATGCTAGAATGTGGTGTAAATGTGCCAATGGTTGGTTTGGCAAAACAAGAAGAAGAATTGTTTGTGCCTAATAAAATGGAGCCAATAATTTTACCAAGGTCACATTATTCGTTAAAAATGTTGCAAAGAATACGTGATGAATCGCACCGTTTTGCAATTATGTATCATCGTAGTTTAAGAAATAAAACTCAAAGTATATTACATCAAATAGAGGGTATTGGTGCTGTAAAAGCCAAAATATTATTAAAACATTTTAAAGGATTAGATAAAATAAAATCTGCAAGCATAGAAGATTTAGAAAAAGTAAAAGGTTTAACTAAATCTGATATTATTAACATTTATAAATTTTTTAATGAAAGTTAGCCAGTTTTAATGCATAGATTAAAGTAATATGTGCAAGGGGGCTAACTTTTTTGATTATTAAAACTTTTAAATTTAGTGGTAAAAAAGTATTTAGCATGTTGCTTATAATATTTATTATATTAATACCTATATTTGTTATTCCTGTTATAAAAAATATGCCCAACAATTTAGGATATTTGCCTAATGGCGAAACTTCAAATTTTTTGGAACTGTGGAATGTTGATACTTTTGAAGGGGGAAGTGCTAGTAGAAGTGTTTTTTTAGAAAAAGTGGCAATAGATTTTGAAAATCAAAATAGAGGCGTTTATATAGTTATAAAAAACTTAACAAAAGCACAAGCAGAAGAGCAGTTAAAGCAGGGCGTAGAACCAGATTTGGTAAGTTTTGGTGTTGGAGCGGGCGATTTATTTAAGCCATATTTAATAGATTTAAATGTTACTTATAATGTTAAAAGTACTGTGGCTGATGGCGGGAAAAGTGATGGTAAACAACTTGTTTTGCCTTGGTGCTTGGGTGGTTATGTGCTTTGCAGTAAAGAAGGAATTAATCAGCAAAGTTTAAATGTTACAGATAATAATGTTTTAGGTTATGGAGAGGAAACTACTGTGCCATTAAAGGCGCTTAATAATGATAGTTATGATAAAAATATACTTTATGAAAAATGTTTAGACAAATATACTCAATACCAAGCATATCAAGATTTTTTACAAGATAAATTTAAAATATTATTAGGTACACAACGAGATTTTTATAGGTTACAAAATAGAATAAGTACAGGGGCTTTGGATTGTAACTTTCAATTTTTAGGTAATTATACAGATTTAATACAGTGGATAGGAGTGTTTAATAAAGAAACAGAACTTACCACAACTAAGGCTTTTATAGAGTATTTATTATCAGAAACTCAACAAAAAAAATTATATAAACTAGGTATGTTTTCTGCAACCAATGTTACCGTGTATGAAGATAACAAATATAGCGAATATTTTGAATTTGAAAGAGTAATTAAAGATGTAAGTAAAGTAGGAAATGCGTTTTTAACTGATATTGAAATAAAACAGGAACAGCAAAATGTGTTTGCAAAATTATTTAGTTAGGTGATATATGAGAAATTTTGATAAGCAACTTATAAAAAAATTTAAAACTAAATTAATTAAAAATGAAAATATGGCAAAACATACAACTTTTAAAATAGGTGGGAATGCAAAATATTTTATAAATGTAAGTAAAATCAGCGAAATATCATATATTCAAAATTTATGTCAAAAATATAATATATCCTATTTTGTGTTGGGGGCAGGGTCTAATTTATTGGTTTTAGATGAAGGGTATGATGGTGTAATTATTTCAATGCAAAATTTTAATAAAATAAAAATATTAAAAAATAATTGCATACAAGTTGATGCTGGCGTAAAATTGGGTAATTTGGTGCAAAAATGTGCAAAAAATTGTTTAAGCGGTATAGAATGGGCTGTTGGCATACCTGGTAGTGTGGGCGGTGCAATAACTATGAATGCTGGGGCTTTTGATAATCAGATTTCTGATTATATTGAGTATATTACTGTACTTGAAAATGGTAGAAAAAAATTATTAAAGAAAGAAAATGTTTTTTTTGATTATCGTAAAAGTCTTTTTACAAATCAAAAAAAATATGTTATA
>JAFTUZ010000070.1 GCA_017466005.1 Clostridia bacterium
ATTTCTGGGTGTTTTGCAACATAAGCCACCTTGCCACTAATTTCTTCATTATGTAAAAGTTCTTCATCAACTTCTTCACCGTTTGCCAAAACAAAAGGAGTTTCATCACGATATTCAACTTTTAATTGAACATCTTTTAAAGCATCTATTATTTGCTCTTTACTTGTAAAATCAACACCACTTTCAAAACATTTTAAAGTTAGAACTCTGTACAAACTACCTGTGCTAAAAAATTTAAACCCAAGGTCGTGTGCCAGCAATTTTCCTGCGGTAGATTTACCAGTGCTTGCGTCTCCATCTATTGCTATGTTAATAAATTTTTCCATATTATGCCCACCTTTAATGTAAAATCTTAAAAAAGATTACCACATATTACAGTTTTTGTCAATTAACTACACCACTCTAACACAACATCAATAAATATCGTAAATTTAACATTATGTATGCAAAAAGTATAGGTATAGTGCTAAAAAACGTATATTATAATATATAATTTTACTTTTATATTAAATTCAAAAGTTAAATATAAAATAAAAAAGTATATCAATTGATATACCTTTTTATTATATTAGTTTAACACAATGTAATCAATAATTTTATCATCTTCATCAAAGATTGCAATGCTTAATGCAACGTTTGCAGTGTTTACTTTATAACCAGCAAACATATTTTCGGCTTCGTTGTATCCATCTAAATCAAATACATATGTGTTTGTTGTTTCATCATAGAAATATTTAATTCCTGCATAACCTTCAATATTAGTCCAAACTTGGTTTTGTGCTATTGTACCTGTAAAGTTTGTTTTATCTTTAAATACACCAAGTTTTATACCTGTGTCAAAACTTTCAGCATCTGCACTTAAAGTAGCTTCTTTTACAATGTTAAGCAATAATGTACTATTATCAGCATCTTCTTCACTTTTACCAGCAGCATAAGCACTTAAATATACTTTAAATTTAGCAGCTGTTACTGTGCTTGCACTACCTTTGTTTATAACAATATTACCTGAGGTATCTACAGAATATCCAAGGCTTTCTATTGGTTGCATCGAACCATTACCGTTAATATTTGTGTTGTTTGCAGTATTAAAGTCAAGTTCGTTAAGACCTGAATTAAATCCATACAACAAACTAGAGAAGTGGTTTTGGTTGTATCTAATTGTTCCGTTGTTTACTGTTCCGTTTTTAACTGTAATTACTTTTGGTTTATTAGTTTCGTTACAAGAACTGTTACCAATTAACATACCAAATTCTTTTAACGCATATACATCACCATTATTTACACAGTGGTCAAATGTAAGAGTTAAATCATAATCAGAAGTTCTTGCATATCCACCAATAAATATACCAGCATAACCTTCCATTATATAGTTTGCATTGTTTATACAATCTTTAAATGATGCACTTGCAGCAAATACGTGACAAACAAAAGGACTTTCGTTAGTATCATCTGCTGTAAATACTGTGTAATCTACACCTGGCATATTTTCTATAACAACGTTTTCAAACTCAATACTTTCCCCTCTTGCAATATATACAAAAGAAGTAATACGGTCTGAAAGAGCAACTGTAAGGTTTTTAATTACAAGATTTATAGAAGTATTAATCATCATACCAGCGTTGTTAGCAAAAGTAGAAGCTTTAGGATTAATTATTTTATAACCATTTCCATCAATACTACCTGCAAAAGTATCAACACCCAAATTATCTGCCAATGAAGATAAATCTATATCAGCAATTAATTTAAAGTATTTATAACTTTGTTCATCAGGGCAAGCATTTAACATTGTTATCCATTGTTCTGCTGTTTCTACCATATATGGATTTGCTTGAGAACCATCACCATATACAGCATTAACAGTTATATCATTCGCTTCTAAAGTATAGTCTTCCCAAACACCTGCAAAACCATTTTTAACAGGAACAGCAGGTTCGGTTTGAAGTGTACCATCTGTAACATAATAATCTACTTCATCATACATTGCCCCACCAACTTTAAATGTTGCAGTGTATTGTGTAATTTCTTTTGTTTTATTACCAAATGTTGCAACTTGGTTTGCTGTTATTCTTTGGATAGATACAGTTTCGTTTTGAGCGTAGTAGTATTTTTCATAAACATTAACAAGGTCTTTGTTATTTTTAATTTCTACATCAAAAGCACCAGTAGTAAGGTTTGCATAACTAACACCTTGAGGTTCGCAACCTATGTAAATGTTATTATCGTTACCAACAAAGTTGTTGTTTTCTATAACAACTTTTCCCGAAATACTACCTGCTGTTTGACCTGCAGCCCAAGCATCGCTAGGTTTATCGGTAGAACCAAGACGAGTTTTTATAGATATTGCAACATCTTTTACACCTGCTGGTGTTGTAGCACTAAAAACAGAGTTTTTAATTACTATGCTGTTTGTTGTAGCACTATAAATGTTAAGGTCTAAAGCATAACCGTTTGTTTCACCAGCCATACCCAAAACACCTGTAAATGTACAACCATCAAAAGTTATGTTTGCAGGAGCTGTTAAGTAAACACAAGGTTCACCATTAGCACCAGCCTTAAATGTACAATCTATAAATATAAAATCTGCTTTTACTGAAGAAGAAATTGGTTCATTAAAAACACAGTTTTCATAAACATAAATTTTAGGTGCATCTGTTTGACTTACGTTATCATCTGCTACCCATTTTGTATTTGGGTTTGTTGTAAAGGTTTGACCACCAGCAATTGAATCAACAGTTTTTAATGAAACACTACCTGTTGTAATTTTATATAATGCTGTGTCTTTGGGTGTAAATGTCCAGTTATATTTATTTACACCAGGTTTTATTGTTTGGTTTTCGTCCCATTCAATAATTCCTTTTATATTACCCTCTACATCTGCCCTTATTGCAGGAAGAGTATCTATAACATACTCTTGTCCAACAACTGCAACAACATTAACATCTTTCGCTTCAGGTTTGTTACAGCCGGCAAAAATCATTATAGAAGCAAGTAATATAAAGGAAAAAACTAAACTAAAAATAGTTTTACTGCTTGTAAGAATTTTACTCATGACTCTATTTCCTTTTATTTTTAATATAAGTAGTATAGCCCTAATTATAAAAATTGTCAATGATATTTGCATTTTAAGTAATAAAAAATAAAATTTTGTAATTATAAAAATAAAAAAGCCAAAATTGGCTTTTTTATTAAAGTTGTGTTGGGTGCTTTTTAAAGAAATCAAATTTAGATTCAAGGAATTTAAATTGAGTAACGTCTGGACAAATTTCTTTAAATGTTTTTTCTATATTATTCCAATCCCACAATTTATCTTCTGCTTTCATATATTCTGCAACAAGTTCACTACCACTAGGTGCTATTGGGTGAAGCAATATTACACCTGTTTTAATTATATGAATAGTATCGGCTATAAGTTGTTTTCTTGCTTCAATGTCATCATTTTTAGAACGTACTGACCAATCTTGGTTAGCAGCACGGAAAAACTCATCTAATAAAATCATAACATCGCTAAATTTAAATTTTTCAACTTTATCTTGATATGCTTCCACAACATCAACACATTGTTCTTTTGTTTTTTGGCTTGGTTCGTTTTCTGGAATTATGCCATCTAACATTGTTTGACAACTGTAAATAACCGAACGAACAAGACGGTTAAAAATATTTGTTAACATATTACCATATGCAAGCATAGGGTCGCCAGTACCTTCAAATTCTTCTGGGTAAAATGCTTTTGATTTAAAGTTGCAAGCAGTACTGTTGGTGTTTAAACTTAAAAAATAACAACGCAATTGTTCGGGAGTGTAAAAATCTAACAATTCGTCTGTTGTAGGTGCCCTTGCCTTACCGCTACTACTAGCTTTAATTCCATTTAACAAAATATGTTTAGTAGCAACAAATGTAGGCATTTGTAATTTACCATTTTCGGGTTTTTCGTTGTTTTCCTTACCATTAACAGCCATAAATATTGCAGGCTCGGCAAGGCAATAAAAATAAATATTATCTTCACCTAAAAATTGTACAATGCTAGATTGTTTATCACACCACCAATCTTTCCAATTTAGATTACTATTAATTTCTTCCAAATAAGTTTTGGTAAAAGAAATTGGTGCCCATAAAGATTCTGGCCATACATAAAAAGTTAAGCCTTTTGCTTCTGGTTCAATTTCTGGCACCTTTACCCCCCAATCTAAATTACCTGTAATACGCAAAGGTGCTAACGATTTATTTGTGGTGTATTTAATGCCTTTAGTTTTTAATATTTCACACACTACATCACGGTCTTTAATATTACCAAACACTAACTCTACACGATTTTTCTTTTCATCTACTTTAAGTTCAAAAGTATTAGGTAATTCAACACTATCAAGTTCTCCCTTGTTTTCATCTTTTATGAAAATGGCAGGGCGAACCATATAATCACGCATTTCTTTAAAAATGAATTTATGTGTAACTTCATTATCTTTCCAATAATTAAGTAAATTCATTAAATTTTCTCTGTACTCGTCTAACGAAAAATAATAGTTTGTTACATCTTTAAAAACAGGTTTGGTGCCCGATAAAGTACTTACTGGGTCTATTAAATCACGAGGGCTATATTGGTGCCCCAAAGCACACTCATCTGCATAACCAACTTCACTACAACACCCTTCTACCGGGCATTTACCTTCTACCTGCCTACCATTTAAAACAACCCCGTATTTTTCATCATAAAACTGTTCGGTTACACGTTTTTGCATCTTACCGTTTTTCAACATTTCTTCAAAGAAATATGCAGAGATTTCTGTATGATTATCAAGTGCTGGTTGCAAACAAGAAGCATAGAAGTTGTTTAATGAAATATTGTATTTTTTTATTCCTTCTTTTTGTATTTTGTTAAAATTTTCTACATATTCTGCCAACGATATATTAATCTCACCTTGCTCACTTAACTTACGGTGTTTTTCGGCAGATACAGAACCAAAACCATCTGTTCCACATACATAAATAACATTCTCACTTCCTATGCGGTCTCGCATATATCTAGCATAAAAATCACTTAATATAAACTGACTTATATGCCCCAAATGCAAAGGTTTGTTACCATACGGCATACCTGCCGTAACCACCACTCTTTTAGGGAAATTTCTTTCTTTCATACTAACTCCAATTAAAAATTTATATAAGTAAAATAATAGCAAACATTATTTGTTTACCAAAATTTAACCACTATTAACTTGATTAGAAAAGTTGCACACTTTTATATTACTCAAGTATTTTATAGGCATTATACTATTTTAATTATTTTTTTGCAATAGTTTAAAAACATTTTAATAAACAAATATAATTTCAAACTTAAATAATTAAATGTAAAAAATTGTAAAAAATATTGTTATTTATTTGTAATTTTTTTTTAAATATTATATAATCTAAATATTATGAAAAGATTTACGAAAGTTATTTGTACGCTTGGCCCTGCGTGCAACAATGAAAAAATTTTAGAAACAATGTTTAAAGAGGGTATGAATATTGCAAGGCTTAATATGAGCCACGGCACACACGAAACACATCAAGAGCTTATAGACAAAATTGCTCCGTTAAGAAAAAAAGGTTTAAAACTTTTAATAGATACCAAAGGCCCTGAAATTAGAATAGGAACTTTTAAAAATGGTTTTACCCAACTTGTGGAAGGTGAAAAATTTACTTTTACCAGTAAAGATATAATAGGCAATGATAAGGAGGTTAGCCTTAAATACAAAAACTTGGTAAACGAAGTAAAAGTTGGTGACCGAATTTACGCAAGCAATGCTTTAATAGTTTTAGAGATTTTAAAAGTTACCAAAACAGATATTAAATGTAAAGTTATTTTTGGTGGCAAATTATCTAATAATAAAAGTTTAAATGTTCCTGGTGTTATACCTAGCACACCTTATTTATCAGAAGTAGATAAACAAGATATTTTATTTGGTATTAAAAACAAAGCAGATATTTTAGCAATATCATTTGTAAGCAACAAGCAAAACGTTTTGGATATTAGAAAATTCCTTAAAGAAAACGGTGGCGAAAATATAGAAATAATTTCTAAAATAGAAAACTCTAGTGGTGTTGATAAAATAGACCAAATTATAGACGCAAGTGACGGGATTATGGTTGCAAGAGGTGATTTGGGTGTAGAAATTCCTATTGAAAAAATACCACCAGTTCAGAAAAAACTAGTTTCGCTTTGTAATGTTAAAAAGAAAACCTGTATTGTAGCAACAGAAATGCTGGAAAGTATGACAAACTCTACCCGCCCTACCCGTGCGGAAGTTAACGATGTTGCAACCGCTGTGTACGAAGAAGCAACAGCAACAATGCTTTCGGGAGAAACAGCATCTGGTATAGACCCTGTGGGTGTTGTAAAAACTATGGTTAGAATTATAAATGAAACAGAAAAACATATTTACGGTGTTAATGTAAAATAAAAAAATATGGAAAAATCCATATTTTTTTATTTTATGCTGTAGGTTGTCCATTATTTGAAGTTGGTTGTTGACTACTTGGAACTAAACAGTTTTCATCAATCATTTCGCCCTCACCTGTACCAGAATCATTAATATCTAACAACTCTTTTAAAACAGCTTTTCTTTTCTTTAATATATGTTTTGAAGATTCGTAATTATAGTAAAATTTTTCTACTGCTGTACCATTTTCTTTTAATTTCCATGGTTTTATTACAGGTTTTAATTTAATGTTTAAAGCATCTTGAACAAAAGGAATAAATCCACCTACTCTTATTTCATCAACAACTTTACCCTTTTTATCTTTAACATCTTTATAAATATCTACATTTAAAACTTTGTTAAATCTTTGAATTGTAGAAATAAATTCATTTAAAGAACCTTCTTTTAACAACTCTCTAGCATATGCTTTTTCTTCTGGAGTTGCCAAATAAGCATTTTCAATTTTTGCTTCTTCAAATTTCTTATCAAAGAACAAACCTGTCATAGAAGTTAAATCTAAAATAGAACCACTAGTTTTATAAGTTTCCAAGAAATAGTTTACAAATTTAATTGCATACGCCCTATCATACAACATTCCACCAAACTCACCAAATGCTTGCACCATATCTACACGTTTTTTATTATCGTATCCTAAATCCCAAGCATTTTTCATAGAAATTAATTTATTGTTTTGTTGTGGGTCACGATAATTCATTTTTTTCCTTTGGTCAATAAGGTCAACATACCATTCCAAACGTTGGTGCGGTTTTGAGTTATCCATAACATTTAAATCACTTTTCAAAAATGCAGAAGGGTCGTGTTTTGCAATTAAGTTTAAAATTTGAACTTCTTCATCAATAATTTGGTCCATTGTTTTAAAATCTGTATTTTCTGTATATTTTTGCAATTCGTTAATTAATGTTTTAATACTCTCTTCACTTGGCAAAAACATAAGTTTTTCTAACGAATATGCGTTACCAAAATTATATAAACGTTCGTAATCATAAAGCAAACTTTCTTTTGCAAATTTTGGGTTACCAATCAAGCAATAACTTCTAATATTATTTTTACCTATAAACGCTTGGTTGTTAAGTGTTAATTCTTCTAAAACACTACCATCTGCATTTAATAATTCCACAATATTACAAGCATTTTTTATTTGGTCTAAATCCAATCTTATATCATTTAATGCTTTTTGTAAGTATTTACGGTAAGTTTCATTATTAATTTTGTTTGAAAGCCACAAATCACAAAAATCAGCAGATGCTATTAAATACAAATATTCTTTATCATCAACTCTTTTTCTTCTTAAACTTAAAGATTCGTGTGTTTTATTTCTTGCAACAGTAAAACATTGTTTAAATGTTTCGTAATTAATATCGCCATCTTTCAATTCCACTTGTGCAATTGGTATTTCTGATAAAGATTTTAATTCACCATCAGGATTAACAAACATAGTGTGTTTTGCATCTAACACACCTTTTTCTGATACTTTTTTAGATTTTTGTACGTTTTTTCTAAAACCACCAGTTGCAATACTATAATCTAAAAATGAGTTATATGTGGCTAATTTTTTATAA
>JAFTUZ010000071.1 GCA_017466005.1 Clostridia bacterium
CAAAACTGAATTTTTATCCTCTCCTATTGTAGAGGGAAATGAGTAGAATTTTTGTCTTTATTTTTAATTACAAATATCAAACTAACATTCTTCCTACTAGATAACCGCACTAATATCCGCTATAACTAAACAAAACCACATATTAGCGTTTAGTATGGATATTCGGTTAGCAAAGCGTAACCCAACAGAAAATATAAAAAATAAATAAACTTACAAAATTTTTATGGAATATGTTAATATTGTTGTGTTTCATTGCATTACACCTAACCTACAGTTATTGATTTTCAAGACATTATCGACGAACTTTGGATGAATAAAGTTAGATTATTTATTGCGTAAATTTACAAAAAATTTTAAATATAGCAAAATATTTTATTTACCTTTTTTGTACAAGCAACGAAAGGAAAGTATATGAATATAAACCCAACTAATAATATTAGCTTTAGGGCAAAATGGAGCAAAGAAACATTATCTTTAGTGCATCAAGCAGACAATAAAAATGGAACCCGTTTTTGTGATGATTTACAAGAAGCGCTAGATAAAAATCCATTTTTAAAAAATTATGGCGGAGACACTGTTGAGCTATCTATAACTTCTAAACCCGGAAATCCAGATTATGACAGATACCCTACTGTCCGTATAAAACAAAAATTTGGCAATTACACATTATCTGCCGTTCCTAAGCCAAAAGGTAACTATAGTATCTTCGAACGTTATTATTTATCCGAAGATGAAATAATACAAAAAATGGCAAAAGAACCGCGAGCAAGAAAACAGATTTTGGATACAATTGCGGCTGTCGATAAAAATTTTAGAGGTGAATTTATAGATTCATTCGTGCGACGTTGTACGCCATTATTTCAATTAACCAATAGCGAAAAATGTGAATTATTTGATAATTTCTTTGCGAATAAAAAATAAGCAAGGTTGGGCTAGCAAAGCGTAATCCAACAGAAAATTTTATGTTATTATATTTTTGAGTTTGCCACGTCTACATTTTGAAGTAGAGCCGTGAATTTGTGCAAATTTAAGAACTTCCCTCTTTTGGCAATTGTAGCCAACTTGAGAATGTGTGTTGATTTATTCCACCGGTCTTATTAATTAAGATTATTAAGGAAGTTCTTTTTTGTATTAATTAATTTGTTAGGCTTGCTTGACAATATGTTAGGTATCCCTTACAATAAAAATCATGGAGGGTAAATGAGTAATTTAAGTGCTAGCCTTGAAGACTATTTAGAGTTAATTTGTAACTTGCTTGAAACCAGTGAAAGTGTAAAAGCAGTTGAGTTGGCTCGTAAGTTAAATGTTTCAAGAGCATCTGTATCTGAAGCATTAACAAAGTTAGCAGATAAAAACCTTATTGTTTATGAAGGGCATAAGGGAATTACTATCACTCCACAGGGATTAGAAAAAGCACAAGAGGTTATATCTAAGCATAAAGTCTTAACTTCATTTTTTGAAAACACTTTAGGCTTAGAAAAATCTATTTCGGAAGAAACTGCGTGCAAAGTTGAACACGTAATTACTAAAGAAGTTTTTGATAGAATAAAAGATTTTCAACTGTATTGTGCAAAGAATGACAAATTTATAGAAGGTTTTAAGGAAACACACTAGCAATGAACAACCTACAAGTATTAGGCAAATTTTTAGACCAGCCGATGTTAGTATCAAAATTTCAAAAAGCAGTACCAGCACTGTTAATTGGAGGTGCTGCAGCATTTACTGCATATGATGCTAGCAAGGCAGAAGAAGGACAAAGAGGTAAGCGAGCATTAAAAACTGGTGTTACACTAGGTACTACTGTTGCAGCAGCATTAGCTGCCCCACATATTGCTTCAGCAATTACAAAAAGAGCATTGCCAGAAGGTGTTAATGCAATTAAATTAAAAAATAAAGAATTAGTAGATACTTTTGTTAAATCAACTCCATTAGAAGAAAAAACTGTTGAAATTTTAAATAAAAGTAAGGATAAAGTTCTTGGATTTAAAGAAGTAAAAACTTTGTTTTCTAACCTAAAAGATAAAGGTGGAAAAGAGTTTTTAGAAAAATTAATTCCAGCACCAGAAAATGTAAGTGCAAAAGATATTTTTTCTGAAATAGGATTTTTATCTGTAAATGGTGCAATTCCAGTTATAGGGGGGATTGCTGGTGGTATTGCTGCCGATAGATTAACCGATAAAGAAAACTGGAAAGAAAAAGTTCCAGATAAAGTTAAAGAGGGTTCATACCAATATTTAGCAAATATATTTATGTGTAATATTGGTGCTGGTTTGGCTCTTGGATTGTTAGAAAAAATGGGTATTAACTCAAAAGCAGCAAGAGCAGTTGGTATGAC
>JAFTUZ010000072.1 GCA_017466005.1 Clostridia bacterium
ATAATAACCATGCAGACATATGCACTTTTCCACAATCAAAAGCAACTATTGCAACCGATGAGATGTTGGAAATTGTAAATAGTGCTTACATAAGTCCGTTTGAGAGTGATAAAAAAGTATATATTTTAAATAGTGCAAGTGAAATGAATGCGCAAGCACAAAACAAACTTTTAAAAACATTGGAAGAACCGCCAGCGTATTTATATTTTATTTTAAATGTAAACAATGAAAGTAAGGTTTTGCCTACGGTAAAATCTAGATGCCGTAAAATATATTTGCCTATGTTTAATAGTGCTCAAATGGAAGAAGAGTTAAAAGATTTTAATTTAGAATCTGACAAACTTAAAGATGTAATTACTTTTGCAAACGGCTCGATTGCTTTGGCTAAAAAGTTTGCTGAAGATGAAACGTTTGAAAATACTGTTAATTTTGTTTTAGATTTGTGGATAAATATGACACATTCATCTTTAATGCTTAAATATGCTAGTAAATTATATTTAAAGAAAAATAGTTTTGATGATATTTTACAACTTTTTGGTTGTGTTATAGAAATTTTAATTTGGCAAAAAACAGGCATTGAAATTAATACATTAAGCGAAAAAAGAAAGCAACAATTTAAGGTTTTATCTGATAAGTTTAGTTTAATGGCACTTTCTGAAATAAATAAAGTTTGTATTTTAGCAAATGAAAAATTACAAAGAAATTGCAATTATAACATAACAGTAGATACATTTTTAATGTCATTTTTGGAGGGGAAAAATAAATGGCAATAGTAGCAGAAGTTGTTTTAAAAGAAAATGCTAAACCAATATATGTAGAGGCATTAGGATTTGAAAATATAAAAGTAAAAGATAAGGTTTTGCTTGAAGTAAATCAAACAACAGAATTTGGTTTTGTAACAAAATCACCAAAAGAAAAAGAAAAAATTGAATATGTTGGTAAAATTATAAAACTTGCAACAGAAGAAGATTTTAAAAAATATCAACAAAATTTACAAAAAGAAAAAGAAGCTTTTCCTAAAATAGAAAGTAGTGTGGAAAAACTTGGATTGGAAATGAAATTGGTTGATGTAAAAGTTTCGTTTGATTTAAGTAAAATGACAATAACATATACGGCAGAAGATAGGGTGGATTTTCGTGAATTAGTGCGTATGCTTGCTGGTATTTTTAAAACTAGGGTAGAGTTAAGGCAAATAGGAACACGTGATGAAGCAAAACTTTTTGGCGGGCTTGGTTGTTGTGGTCAGGAATTATGTTGTAGAAGATTTTTAAAAGATTATAGGCAAGTTTCTATAAAAATGGCTAAAACACAAAGTTTGGCACTTAACCCAACAAAAATAAATGGTGTTTGTGGTAAACTTATGTGTTGTTTGCAATACGAATATTCAACATATAAAGAACTAGCCGAGAAAATGCCTGCGGTTAATAGTGTTGTAAAGGTTGATGGTAAAGATGCAACTGTTATGTATCAGGATTTATTAAAACAAAAATTAACTGTTAAAATCCCGCACGAAGATGGCTATGAAATAAAAGTTGTAGATTTAGAAGATATTAAATAGAGGAAATTATGGAAAAATTTGGAACGCTTTATGTTGTGCCAACACCTATTGGTAATTTAAAAGATATAACATTAAGGGCTTTGGAAGTATTAAATGAAGTAGATATAATTGCTTGTGAAGATACAAGGCATACTAATATATTATTAAACCACTACGAAATTAAAAAGCCTTCTTTTTCGTTACATAAGTTTAATGAACAAAAAGCAAAAGATAAAGTTATTAGTTTAATAAAACAGGGTAAAAATGTAGCACTGGTGTCTGATGCTGGAACTCCACTTTTTAGTGACCCTGGAGCAATTTTAATAAAAGAAATGATTGCACAAAATTTAAACTATCAGGTTTTACCTGGTGCAAATGCTATGGTAACGGCTTTGGTTGGGTGTGGGTTAGATTGTTCTAAATGTGCATTTTTAGGCTTTTTGCCAGAACAAACAAAACAGCGTAAAACTTTGCTGGAACAATATAAAAATTTAGATGCAACACTTTGCTTTTATGTTTCTTCACACGATATTCAAAAAGATTTACAATCTTTATTTCAAAATTTGGGAAGCAGGAAAGTTGTTGTTGCTAACGAATTAACAAAAAAATTTGAAAAATTTATTTCTGGAGTTTTGGGCGAATTTACAATAGAAGAACCTAAAGGGGAATATGTTGTGCTTGTGGAAGGCGTAAAGCCAACAAGTCCGCTTTGTGATTTAAGTGTGGAAGAACATATGGAATTTTATTTAAATCAAGGTTTAAGTAATATGGACGCCATAAAAAAAGTAGCACAAGATAGAAAAGTTGCCAAAAGTGAAATTTATAAGCAAGTAGTAACAAAATAGGGGGAGTTATGGAAAAAATGGATATAAATATATTTATTTAATGGGACAATATTTATTAGATAATAAACCACATTCAAAATTTATGGAATGGATAAAAGAACCAAAAGTGTTGCACGAGGAAAGACAAGAACTTTTTGAAGAATGCAAAGAGTTTTATAAAACTTATGATTCTGAAAAAACTTTACAAGGTGAGCAAATGTAAATTACATAAATTTACATATAAAACAAGCAAAGATTGCGCTAACTAGGCACGCAAATAGTGCCACAGGGATTGCATAAAGCAATCTTTTTGTTTTTGTTTGAGAAAAATAAACAGTTGCAACATAAAAAACCGTTTCACTACTACCCATAATAACAGAACCAGCACGGGCAATATAACTATCGGGGCCGTAGGTTCTAAAAATTTCTTCTATTAATGCGGTGCTGGCACTACCACTAAAAGGGCGAAGTAAAACAAGTTCGCAAAGTTCTATTGGTATTCCTAATATACCAAAGGCTGGTGCTAAAATTTTAGAAAGCCAGACTGCTAGTCCACTTACTCTGAATAATTCTACTGCAACAAATATTGCAACCAAAAAGGGTAGTATATCTATACATAAATCAACAGCACCTTTTGCTCCGTTTACAAACGAGCCAAAAGCGTTTACCTTTTTTCGCCAAGCATATAAAAGCAAAAGAATAATAAGAATAGGAACAACTAGTTGGCTAGCATTCATTTTTTATTTTCCTTTTTTTAAATACTTTTGCGCAAAGTTTTACCAAAACAATGCCTACAATAGTAGAAAGTGCGGTTGCAAGCAAACTAGGAATGATAATGTCGCTAGATGTGGTGGAGCCATAAGCAACCCTTAACCCCATAATGGTGGTGGGCAAAAGTTGTATGCTGGTTGCATTTATAACTAAAAGCATAATCATAGCAGTAGATGCTGTGGTGCTGTTGTTTTCTTTATCCAACTCGTGCATTGCTTTTATTCCCATTGGTGTACAAGCGTTGCCCATACCCAAAATATTTGCCGACATATTCATTGCAATATAGTTTTTTGCATAGGGGTTTACTTTTCCAAATAAAAAATCTATAACAGGGGAAAGTAGGGAAGCAATTTTTGTAGAAAGTCCGGTTTCTTCTACTATGCCTAAAATACCTAGCCAAACAGCATATACACCTAACAGTTTTATAGAAAGTGAAACGGCTGTAGAACCAGCATTAAGCATTGCATTAAGCCCATTTTCTGGGTCGGTAAAGCAAAGCATTATTAAACTAACCAAAACTACAACAAACCAAATTTTTCTCATAGTTAAATGTATGATTTAATTATTTTTATTATGAAAACTTTACTTTAAATAAAATATGTTATATAATTTTTAAAAATATTAAAGGAAATATTATGATAATAGATACACACGCACATTTAAGTTGTAAACAAATGGAAAATGTAAGGCAAGAAATTATAGATAATTTAAGTCCTAATTCGGTGGGCTTAATAGTTTGCCCAAGTTATGATTTTGAAACTTGTAAATCCACATTAGAACTTTGTAATCAAGAACCTAAAATTTTTGGGGCATTGGGCATACACCCAAGTGACGAGAGAACGTATTGTTTGGAAATTGAAAAATTTATAGAACAAAATATAGATAACCCTAAAATTGTTGCGGTGGGCGAAATTGGGCTGGATTATCACTATGATAATCCAAGACCTAAAAATCAGGCAGAAGTTATGCTTAAACAAATGCAAATTGCTAAAAAACATAATGTTCCGGTTATTTTTCATATCCGAGACGCCTTTGCAGATTTTTTTGATATTTTAAATGCTAATAAAGATTTAATTTCTGGTGGTGTTATACATTGCTTTTTAGGAAATAAAGAACACGCAAAACAAGCATTAGATTTGGGGCTGATGATTTCTGTAACAGGTGCTTTAACTTATAAAGGTAATACAGCAACGCAAGAAGCAGTGCAATACATTCCGCTAGATAGGTTGATGTTGGAAACCGATAGTCCGTATCTTTCTCCAGTGCCACACAGGGGAAAAATGTGTGTGCCTTTATACACTGAATTAGTTTGTGAAAAAGTGGCAGAATTAAAAAATATCAGTTTTGATGATGTTGCTAATCAAACAACTAAAAATGCACTTAAATTTTTTACCAAAATGGGGGAAAAATGGAAATAACAAAAATATTAAAAGAAAACGATTTTAAATTTAAACATAATTTTGGTCAGAATTTTATTACAGATATAAATCTTTTAAATGCAATAGTTTTAGATGCCGAAGTTGGTAAAAACGATAATGTTTTAGAAATTGGTGCAGGGGCTGGTACTTTAACTAAACAAATTTCTAAAGCCACTAATGGCAAAGTTATTTCGGTAGAGATTGATAAAACTTTGCAACCAATTTTGCAAGAAAATTTAAAAGATTGCGATAATGTAGAAATAAAATTTGGCGATATTTTAAAATTTAGCCCACAAGAAGTAAGTGGTTGGTTTAACGGAGAGCCTTTTAAAGTGGTTGCAAATTTGCCTTATTATATTTCTTCGCCTATAATATTTTACTTACTTGAAAATAATTTTGATTTAAAAAGTTTAACTATAATGTTGCAGTACGAATTGGCAACAAGGCTTTGCGCAAAATCTAATTCGTCACAATATGGGGCAGTAACAGTTTTACTAGATTTAATAGGAACAGTAAGATTGATGCGTAAAGTTCCTAAAACCGTGTTTACACCACAACCAAAAGTAGATTCGGCTGTGGTTAGAATAGATGTAGATAAAAACAAGTGGGAAGTAGATGGTAAAATTTCACAATTTGTTAAAAATTGTTTTTTAATGAAAAGAAAAACACTTCAAAACAATTTATCTTCTGCTTATAATATGCAAAAAACAGATATTGCAAATTTATTAGAAGAAAGTGGGCTAAATCCACAAGTGCGTGCCGAAAATTTATCTACATTGCAATTTGTGGAGTTATTTAAAAAATTTAGTAATTTAATGCAAA
>JAFTUZ010000073.1 GCA_017466005.1 Clostridia bacterium
ACTTTGTTTATTACAACAATATTTCTTTCTAATAATTCTGAATCAACTTTATTTTCAATTTTATTATTATCTTCCGTTTTGTTTTCGCTTTCTAATTTGTATTTTGGATTTAAAATTAAATCTGTTGTAAAAATGTTATCTAATCTTCCACCTAAAACTGTAATAGCTTGATTTGCTTTACATAACTCAAGATGTACAGATTGAGATTTATAAGCTATAAATTGACCACCGATTTTGGTTAAAGGCAAACAATACTCTACAAGCGCGTTAAGTTGTGCTACCGCACGCGCTACTGTGTAATCAAACTGCTCGCGCTTAACTAATGCAAACTCTTGCGCTCTGGAATGAATGGCGCTTATATTTTTTAATCCCAATGCGCTAATAACTTCGTTTAAAAAAGTCACCCTTTTTTGTAGGCTGTCTATCATAGTCATTTTTAAATCCGGACGGATAATTTTTAGCGGTATAGATGGAAATCCTGCCCCTGCCCCGATGTCGCAAACGGTGGAATTATTTTTAAATATAAAATGTGGCACGCAACTATCTACAAAATGTTTGCAAATAACTTCACTTGGTTCGGTTATTGCTGTTAAATTAGTGTGATTATTATATTCTATCATCATTTTATAATAAGTTTCAAACTGTTCTGCCATAGGAATTGTTATAATTATGCCATTTTCGGTAAATTGGTCTATAATTTGATTTACTAATTTATTCATACTAATCCTTTTAATAAAATTCTTTACATAAATGTAAGATTGTTATTATTATACACGTATTTAAGCAATTTTTCAATAAAATTGTTTAATTATGGCTTGTTTTTATCTAAATTTAATCAAAATTTGCTAAAAATAAGCAAAAAAGCCATAAAAATATGGCTTTTTTTATAAAATCTTGCTTCCAAAACCGTTTTAAACGTTTATTTTTACTTAAAAACTAGGTTTTTTGGTAATTTAAACCCTTCTGATATTGCTTTTTCATACAAATCCAATGACCCTGTAAAGTGCATTAATCTAATTTTGTTTTTATCTAACGTTTTTAAATCATCAAATTGTATATGCGCTACGTTTGGCACATCTGCAACTTCTGTATAAACTAATTTAATTTCTGGGTTATTTACATATGATTTTACTTGTTCAAAATCTTTAGTATCTCCGGTATAAAAATACTTTCCTTCAGAGTCTTCCAACAAAAAGCTAAAGCAATCTAAATCTGGTGCGTGAATTGTAGGAATTGGGGTTAGCGCAAGACCATTTATGTTAAAATTGGGGTAGGGTATAAAGTCGTAAAAAGTACTATCAACCCCACAAAGTGTTAAAATCTCTTTTATTTTTTCTGCGTGCGCAGGTGTGTTTTCTATTATGTGAATTTTTTGGTTGTTGGCTAAAAAATTATACCAAATCATATTGGCAAGTCCTGCTATATGGTCGGCGTGATTATGTGTTATTGCTACATATATATTTTCAACGCCATCAAAAAGATTATGTGTTTGAAATTGTTTTAAACAGCCTTCACCACAATCTATTAATAATAAATCTTTGCCGTTTTTATAATATGCCATATTGCTACCAAGTTTGGTTGTAAACGCTCCGCCAAGCCCTAGAAATGTTAACTCCATAAAAATCTCCTTTTAATTGTTATATATCCACAACTTATCCACAACCAAAGTGTACCAAAACAAAAAATAAAAGTCAAACATTTGTGGAAAAAGTGTGGATAAATATAAATAATTTTATAAATGCGCTTATCTAAAAATTATAAATAATAATTAAATTTAATATATAAATTAATAATGCGTAACATATTATAAAAGTAGTGTTGTGGAAAAGTGGAAAACTTTTGTGTAAAAAAAATATAAGCGCTGTGGCTTATACTTTTTCTCTTTCTAATTTCTTTAAATATATAGTTAAAATGCTAATATCTGCTGGGCTTACTCCACTAATTCGGCTGGCTTGACCAAGGTTTAAAGGTTTTATTTGATTAAGTTTTTGTCGGGCTTCCAATCTTAAACCTTGAAGGGTAGAGTAATCAAAATCTTCCGGAAGTTTTATTTCTTCATTTTGCATTGCTCTGGCAACTTGTTCGTTTTCAATTGCAATATAGCCTTCGTATTTTGCTAAAATATTAAGCTGCTCTAGCGTTTCTTGCGAAACACCTTCCAAAATTTGTAGGGCGCTGTTTAGTTTATAAATATCTATATTTGGTCGTTTAAGCAACGTTCTTACCGATATACCTGTTTTCAGTTGCGCTTCACCATTTTCTTCTAGTAATTTATTAAGTTCTGGGGTAGGTGATAAAATTTTATTTAAAATTGGTTCAGCGCTTTGTTGCTCTTGTATTTGTTTTTTGTATTTGTTGTAAGCTTGTTTTGTAACCAAACCCGCATTATAACCAATTTCTGTTAGGCGATGTGTGGCGTTATCTTGCCTTAAATAAAGGCGGTGCTCGGCACGTGAAGTCATCATACGATACGGCTCGTTAGTGCCTTTTGTAACAAGGTCATCTATAAGCACACCAATATATGCTTGGTTTCGGTTTAATATAACAGGTTCTTTGTTTTCAATTTTTAATGACGCATTCAAGCCTGCTATCAAGCCTTGTGCAGCTGCTTCTTCATATCCACTTGTACCATTAATTTGACCAGCGCAAAACAAATTTTCAACAATTTTAGTTTCTAAACTTGGTTTTAATTGTAGTGGATTAATGCAATCATATTCTATAGCATAGGCTGGTCGCATAATCCAGGCATCTTCCAAACCTTTTATACTGTGGATAAAGTTTTTTTGCACATCAAACGGCATACTGGTTGAAAGGCCTTGAACATAAATTTCTTGAGTTGTAATTCCTTCTGGTTCTAAAAAGAATTGATGACGTTCTTTATCGGCAAAACGTACTATTTTATCTTCAATAGAAGGGCAGTAACGTGGGCCAGTGCCTTTAATTACTCCGCCATATAGTGGGCTACGTGATAAATTGCCACGTAAAATATCGTGAGTAGATAGATTTGTATGCCCTAAATAGCATTTTGCAAGGTTTTTTGTTTTGTTTTTTGTTGATTTTGAGAAGTTTGGCAAGTTTTCTTCGCCTGCGCTCTCTTCAAAATGTTCAAAATTTATAGATTGTTTTAAAACACGCATTGGCGTACCTGTTTTAAAGCGAACAACCTCAAAACCAAGTTTTGCAAGGTTGTTTGAAAGCATTTTAGCGTTCATAAAGCCGTTTGGGCCACTGTCTTGTGTGAATTCTCCTATAATAATTCGGCTTGATAAGTAAACACCAGTACACAAAACTACTGCTTTTGCGTAAAAAGTTTCGCCCAATGCTGTTTTAACACCTATGGCTTTACCGTTTTCTGTTAGTATTTCTATAACTTCTCCTTGAAAAATGTAAAGGTTAGGGGTGTTTTCTAGTGTTTTTTTGGCTATTTCGTGATATTTATTTTTATCTACTTGTGCACGAAGTGAATGAACTGCTGGGCCTTTTGAAGAATTAAGCATTTTTTTCTGAATGGTTGATTGGTCTGCAATTTTTCCCATTTCTCCGCCTAGTGCATCTATTTCAAACACTAAATGACCTTTTGCTGTGCCACCAATAGATGGGTTGCAAGGTAAAAAGCCAATACTATCTAGGTTTAGTGTTATAAGCAAAGATTTTAAACCCTTACGTGCGGCTGCAAGGCAAGATTCTATTCCTGCGTGGCCACTTCCTACTGTAATAACATCGTATTCCATAATATAATCCTTTTGTATTTATTGTAATTTGTTTTTTATTTGTTATTTACCCAAACAAAACTTGGAGAAAATAATATTAATAATATCTTCACTAGAAGTTTCTCCTGTTATTTGACCAATTAATTCCCAAGTTTGTTTAACTAAAACCGCAACACAATCTAAAGAGTAGTTGCTTAAATCAATAATTGCTTGAGATAAACTTTGGCTTGCTTTGTTTAATAAATCCGCTTGTCTTGCATTGGTAATTATGTTTACTTCTTGCATTGTTTGTTTGTTAATAGTTTTATCAAATATAAGTTGTTTTAAGTTTTCAATATTAATTTTATTTTTTGCACTTATTGCAATATCATATTTTATATTTTCGTTATTTTCTAAATCTGTTTTATTAAGAACTGTAACCAAATTTGTACGGTTAGTGCCTAAATTTTGCAACAAAGTTGCATTTTTTTGTAATATAGTGGCATTTTTTATATTATTATCTATAATATGTAAAACAATATCTGCTTCTTTTTGTGATTGA
>JAFTUZ010000074.1 GCA_017466005.1 Clostridia bacterium
ACAATTGAATTTTATAAAGGAAGGTATAAATTTTGTTGGAAGAATTTTTGAAAACAATGGAATACAAGGAAAAATAGAAAAACAAAGTTTTGAACCAAATCCATCTAAAACTATTACTGCAACAGTAATTGGAAATTATAAATATGTAAAATTACAAGAAGAAGAATACTATTGCTCACAAAACATTAATAGACTTACTCCAAAAACAAAAGATCTTTCTAAATATGTATTGCTTTATTTTGTTGCACATATTCAAAAATTTGTTTCGAAATGGGATGGACAACAAGGGGGATATAAATTAGAAGATATTAAAAATCATATCATAACACTTCCTACCAGCGATGGTATAAATCCAGACTATGCTTATATGGAATCTATCATAAATGAACTAGAAAAAGAACGCATAAACGAACTAGAAAAAGAACGCATAAACGAACTAGAAAAATATTTAAAAGTTACGGGATTGAATGATTGTTGTTTAGATGATAATGATATTAGGTTACTTCAAAAAGTAGTAAAATTTAAAAATTATAAAGTAAACGAGTTATTTGATATACACCCAACAAAAACATATGGTGTAAAAAATTCATATTTGCTTTCAAAAGGTGGAAAAACTCCTGTTGTTGCAAATACAAGCAATAACAATGGTATTGGTGGTTTCTCTAATCTTAAACCTAACGAAAAAGGTGGAATTATTACATTTTCTGACACTACAACAGCGGACTCTATATTTTATCAACCAAATGATTTTGTTGGATATAGTCATGTTCAAGGTATGTATCCTTATAGCAATTTGTGGAACGAAAAATCTTTGCAATATTTTATAACTGTTTTTAAAAAAGTAGCATTAAGTAAAAACTTTGATTATGCAAACAAGTTTAATAGAAAATTGGCACTGGAATTTACTGTTTCATTACCAAGTTCAGATGGCATTAATCCAGACTATAAATATATGGAAAAATACATTAGAGTAATTGAGAAATTAGCTATTAAAGATGTAGTTGAATATAAAGATAAAATAATAAAAGAGACAAAACAAATTTGCAATATATAATTTGCTAATAATTATTCAATTATGAAGTAAAAATGTTTTACAACAACTTAAAAATGCTCATTGATTACGATTGAGCATTTTTGTTTTATAAGTCGGTGGACAAAACTTAAAAAATTTTGTTGTCCACCGTTTGTCCACCTCGAGGTGTGCGTCTGTGGGTGTGGACAAGTGCCACGTAGTGCCAAAAAATGTTTCTCTTGGTATATAACGCACGCAAAATGGGGTAAAAAATGCCATTTAGTGCTAATAAGCTTTGAAAAATGTTTTGGGTGTGTTATAATGATTTATACGGTGGAATTGAATAGTTTGAAGTGAGAAAGTGCCCTATTATTCGGCACTTTTTCATTTTTAAAACGTGTCCACCAAGCCAAAATGTCCACGAAGGTCCACCCAAATTAAAGCTGGTGGACACTTTTGGTAAATTTTGAAAAAAAAGTTCGTACTAGACGTCACTTTTTTGCAGCTTTCCAATGTGGTATTCAATTTTTTTTTGCACTCTTTTTAACATAAATATTCCTATAAACTAATTTGGAATATTGACAAAAATTAAGGATATGGTATAATCAAACATACAAGGAGTGAGTATGATTGAAAATAAGTTTTTAGGTTGTAGTAAAATAGAAATAGAACAAGCACTTAAAAATGCCAAAAATTTTAACACGCTTTATCTAAATTATGAAACGATTTTTGAAGCTAATTATAGGATAATTCGTGATGAAGCCGACATTTTGTCTCACTTTGGTGATTCAGGCAAAGGGGAAAGTCAAGAACATAAAGTAAAATTAATAAAAGAGAGTTGTCATTTATCAGTTTTTCAAGTTAAAGACAAACTATACCCGATTGTAAATTTAGTTATTAAACCAGACTGTAAGGATCTTAATTTTTTATGTTGTATAACACCATTTGGCATGTTTGTTGCTGATGGCTTTACTATGTTGGGACCTGAAATTCTTTATGATAAGTGGGCAGAAATATATATGCAAGCATGTAAAAAAACTGGCAGTTTAAGAGATTATATGGATTATAAAGATATTTTAAAAAGACAAGGAAAGAATATTCAAAAAGATGAAGATGAATTTATTAAATAATAAAAATTACACTCAACTATATTAAGTTTGGGTGTTTTTATTATATTGGTGGACATTTTTGAAAAATTTATCGTGTCCACAAAATGTCCACGCTGAATAAATGAAACCTAGTGATTGTAGGTGCCACATAGTGCCTGAAAATGTTTCTCTTGGCATATAACGTACGCAAAATTGGGTAAAAAATGCCAATTAGTGCTAGTATGCTTTGAAAAATGTTTTTGGTGTGTTATAATTTTATTTATAATGAAACTGTTCATTTTTGAAATCAAAAGTTCCGCATAATGCGGGACTTTTGATGTTTTTAGAAGTGTCCACCAAGCCAAAATGTCCACGAAATGTCCACCACAGATTTTGCTGGTGGACAAAAGTGGTAAAATTTGAGAAATTTTTTCGTTGGAACGGCACTTTTTAAGCGACCTCCACAACACATTTTGTTGAATTGTATTTTTTTAAAAAAGATATTGAAATGTGATTTAAAGTATGATATAATTTTCATACTTATTAAGGAGTTAATTATGGATAAATACGATATTAGAGCTCAAAGAGAGAAAGAAAGAGCAATTAAAAGAACATTAAGAAAAGCAAGAGTTCCAAAGGACGCCACCCCAGAACAAGTTAAAGCATATCTTATTCACTATGTATCAAAGTTAAAAAAGGATTTTTATAAATTAAAATTTACCGATGAACAATTGGCTGACCCAAATTTTTTGTTAAGTTTATACAGAGCAAATATAAATATGGTGGTTCATGCAAGTCCTAATCCTGAAATTGAAGAATTGCAAAGCAATGTTGATTTTATGATTGAATATTTAAAAATCAAACAAACAAAAGAAACAAAGGGATCTCCAAATAAAGAAGGTCAATGGTCATCAACGCAACTAGAATGGGCTACTGAAAAATATGATAAGGCTATGGCAAATCCT
>JAFTUZ010000075.1 GCA_017466005.1 Clostridia bacterium
ACTTATTATTATATATTTATTTTATATGATTATATAATATTTATTTAATTAATTATTAACCCTACTTTGGCTTTACAACTATTGTTTATCACGAAACATTTTATAGGTTTAAATTGTCTAACTATTTTAATAACTATATTTGATTATTATTTATTATTTGTAATAATTATTTTATAATTGTTTAGTAATTTTTATAGATAATATATTATTGCGTTGTTTAAATATTTGTATCACGGATTGTTTGTTTTGGTTTTTATTAGTTTTTTCACTGTTTTTTCACTTTTTAACGTTTTATTTGTCTTTATGTAATTTATTTCATATAAAGTTTTGAAATTGGCATAATCAACCTAAATTTTCTATTATTTTTTATAGTTTTAAAACTTTATACCTTTAAACGTTTGATTTTGTTTTTATATTAGTATATAATAGAAATAGAAATTTATTGAGGTGGAATATGGGGAGAATAATTTCTTTTATTAATCAAAAGGGTGGTGTTGGGAAAACCACTACCTGTGTTAATTTGGCTACATATTTATGTGCTTATGGTAAAAAAGTATTGCTTGTAGATTTAGACCCGCAAGGTAACGCAACTACTGGTGTGGGCATAGATAAAGCGCAAGATTACAACACTTTTTATGATATAATTTTAGACGAATGCTCTGTTAACGAAGCAATTTTACCAACAAATATTAAAAATTTAAAAATATTACCTAGTAATGTAGACTTGGCTGGTTCGGAAGTTGCTTTAGTTCAAAGAGAAAATAGAGAGAAAGTTTTAAAAAATACTTTAGCTCAAGTAAAAAATGATTACGACTTTATTGCTATTGACTGTCCGCCATCTTTAGGACTTTTAACGGTTAACGCATTAACCGCTACTGACGCAATAATTATACCTATTCAATGCGAATTTTACGCATTAGAGGGATTAACTCAATTAATGAACACTGTAAAATTGGTTAAGCAATATCTTAATCCTGATATAGAAATTGAAGGCGTTGTACTTACAATGAAAGATAATAGAAGTAATTTGGTTAATCAAGTTGCAGATGAAATTAAACAATTTTTTGGGCGCAAAGTTTATAAAACCGTGATTCCTAGAAATATACGACTTGCAGAAGCACCTAGTCATGGTGTGCCTATAATGCTTTATGATAATAGAAGTACGGGAGCAGTTGCTTATCAAGATTTGGCTATTGAATTTTTAAAAAGAAATAAAGATGTTAATAAAACCAAAACAAAAAAGGAGAATGAATAATGGCTAAACACGGATTAGGTAGGGGGTTGAGCGCATTATTTTCGCTATACGACGACCCAAAATTAGCAAATAGTGAAGTAGAAAAAAAGAAATTAGCAGATATTACTAAAAATGCTGAAGAACAAAAATTAGAACTTAAAAAACAAGCTGAAAAAGAACAACTTACACAAACTAAAGTTGAAGAAAAACCAGAAATAAAAACTGAAGTGAAAACAGCGCAAATTGAAGAAAAACCTTCTAAAACTTCTGATTTTAGCGCGCAAGACGACATATTGGCACGTGCTAAAAGTTTGCTTGGAGAGAAATCGGAGCCTAAACCTGAAACAAAACCAGAAATAAAAGTAGTAGAAACAGTAGAAGAAAAAATAAAAACACCTGAACCTTTAGTTTTAAGAACAGATGTTGAAACAGATAATGAAGAATATTTACGTGGCAAAAAAATATTAGAGCAAAAACTTGAACGCGTAGAAAAGGAAATAGCATCTAGACAACACATTAGCGCAAACAGTACACTTTCTAAACCTACAACACAGCCAACTAGCACAACTGTTGATAACATACCTACAAATGGAGATGTTAGACAACTTCCTATAAATATGCTTGAAGTTAACCTTGAACAACCTAGAAAATCGTTTGATAAAGAAAAATTACACGAACTTGCAGACAGTATAAAACAACATGGCATAATTCAACCTATAATTGTTGTAGAACGTGATGGTAAATATATGATAGTTGCAGGTGAACGCCGTTATCGTGCAAGTAAAATGGCAGGCATAAAAGTTGTACCTGCAATTATTAAAAGTTATACCAACAGACAAATTAAAGAAATTGCTTTGATTGAAAACTTGCAAAGAGAAGATTTAAACCCAGTTGAAACAGCATATGCGCTTAAACAACTTATAGATGAATATAACTTTACACAAGAAGAATTAGCGGCGCGCATTGGTAAAAGTAGGCCAATGGTTACAAATACATTACGTATTTTAAAACTTGAACCAGAAGTTTTGGCTATGGTTGAAAAAGGTAAATTAAGCCTAGCGCACGCAAAATCTATTGTTAGTATTCAAGATAGAGACGAACAAATTAAATTGGCTAAAAAAGCAACTGATAACAAAATTCCTGTTAAAGAACTTGAAACAATGGTTCAAGAAATACTTAATCCTGAAAGTGTTAAGAAGAAAAAACAAACAATTTCTATGGAATTAAAAGAATTAATTGCTAGAATGCAACAAGCATTTAACACAAAAGTGGGTCTTGTTGGTTCAGATGCGCGCGGTAGAATTTATTTAGATTATTATAACAGAGATGATTTGGATAGAATTTCATCTTTATTAAATAAACTTGGTTTTTAATAGCGCGCAAACAAAAAAACACGCAAAAATGCGTGTTTTTTTTGTTTATTTTTAATAAAAATTACTATTTAATATAGATTTTTACAAATCTTCTTGGTTCTTTTCCATAACTTATGCTTGTAACTCTGCCGTCTTGCAAAACAATTTCGTGCGCTAAATATCTTTCAAAAGCATTCATATAATCTAAACTAACAGGTTTTGCTGTTTGAACCACTTTTTCAATAGCATTTTTTGTTATTTCTTCTATCTTTTTATTGTGATTTTCACGATAATTTTCTATATCAATAAAGATTTTATTAGTTTTTACAGGGTTTTTTGAACGTAAATAAGCAATTAAAACTGTTTGTAGCGCTTGCATTGTTTCACCATGATGACCAATTAATTCGCTTGCGCTATCTGTTTTTAACTCTAAAATAGTTGAGTTTTCTTGTTTTTTTACTTCAAAATCCACTTTTATATCAGCTAGATTAAACAAATTTTGCAAAAATTGCTTTGATAAATCTACTTCATTTATTTCATCTTTTACCAAACACCCACAATTATTTTCTGGAGTACATTGGCAATTTTTACATTTACAAAGTTCTGGATGATGAGTATATCCTTCAAATTTTTTAGAACAACAATCACATTTTTGTTCGTTTTTTACATCTTTTTGCTCATTTTTTTCAATTTTTTGGACTTCTAAAATTCGTTCAGAACGATTTTCATCATCTTCTGTGAATATTTGTTCATTGAAATTTTGTTGATTTTGAGCATTTTTTTCATCATTTTCGGGTAAAATTATTTGAATTTTTGCTTTTTTTAACAAACTTCCGTTTGAAATTATTTTTATATCAACATCAGTTTTAGTAAGACCTAAAGATTTTAAACCTGTTTCTACAGCTTCTTCAACAGTTTTTCCAGTAAATTCGATTGCTCTCATAAACAATCCTCCTTTTATCTGCTGTATTCTGGTTTGTTAGAAGATGGTTGTTTTTCTTCTTTTTTCTTATCCATAAATTCCAAAAGTTTAAGGAATGTGAATGATAATATTACTGACATAATTGAGTTTACAACAATGTAGATTGCAAATGCAGCACTGTAACCAATTGTAAATATAATCATCAATATTGGCATTAAATACTTCATAATTTTCATTGCGCCAGCTTGTTGTGGTTGAACCACGTTATCGCCTTGTTTCTTTTTAGATTGTGCCATTTGTGTAATTACCATTGAAAGATAAGTTACAACCGCAGCAAGAATTACCAAAATAAAATAACCGTTCCAGCCACTATAAGCTTCTTGAACTTTTGCAGTAACATTATTGTATTCTGCTTGTAAATCTGCTTTTACTTGAGCAATTTTTTCTTCACTTGCGTTTTCACCAATCAAATCTTTATAATATTGTGAATTATAAAGGTCCGCCATACCTACATAATCGGCATAATTTGGGAAACTTGATGCGCTAGTGTCGGGACGCCAAACACTTGACACCCATAACCAACTATCTTTTATTTCATTATACTTTTCTAGAACATCATTTTGAGCATTTTCTATTTTTGTAGCATAAATCTCATTAGTTTTTGCTTTAATTTCTTCCTCTGTTGCGCCAGCACCAAGCGCCAAGATTGCTTCAGATTCTGATTCTTGTTTTAATCTAGCATCTATTTCAGCAAAAGTTTCTGCATCTGTTTGTTTATATTCTTGAACTATTGATGCTTGATAAGTTGCGTTTAATGTATCGTACTGATTTAAAATTTTATCGTGAGAAATTGCAATTAATGAGGTAAATAAAGAAATAAATATGAATAATGTTAAAGCCAAGTTTACCAACATTCCTACACAAGACCCTGCGACATTAAATTTTTCTCGTTTGTACAATTCCATTGTTTTTTGGTTTAATATTTGTTTATTATGACCAAATTTTTTCTGCAATTTTGCAAGTTCTGGTTGCATTTTTGCTTGTTTTTTAGCGGTATCACGGCTTACTTTTCTTTGCCAAAAGTCTAACGGACTTAAGACAAGTTTTAAGCATATTGTGAATACTACAATCATCCAACCGTAGTTAGGAATAAAGCTAAAAAGGTTTATAATTGAGTTCCACATATCTGTTATACCGCTAGAAAGTAATGAATTTAACATAAAATTCTCCTTTTTTATGCGGTTTTAAACTAAAAATTTTAAATTTCCTTTTAAATTATCTGGAACAGGGTCTAGCCCACCTTCATATTTAGGCGAGCAACGCAAAATTCTTTTTGCACCCAACCAAATCCCTTTAACTGTTCCAAAACGTTTGATTGCAATAAGTGCATAAGTGGAACAAGTTGGTTGATAAATGCAAGTGGAAGGCGTTACCGCACTAATTGTATATTTGTAAACGTATATAAGACCTATACAAATATACCTCAAAGGTGCATCTAACCACCAAAAAAATTTATTCATTTTTAAGGTTTCCTTTGATTAAAAGTTTTTCTATTTCTGTTCTTAAACTAGAAAAATCGCACTCCGAGATATTCGGGTGCGCTGAAAGGACGATATTTTGATGATTGCGCAAAAATGGCAAATTGGAACGCATAATTTCGCGAAGTTGTCTTTTAACTTTGTTACGTTTTACCGCGTTTCCAACTTTATTGCTAACGCTAATTCCAATTTTAGGAATAGGAAGTTTACTTTTTATGTAGATAATAGATAAATGTTTTTCATTTAATTTTTTACCATTTTTATGAATATAAGCAAACTCTTTGCGTTTTTTGAGACGATTTTTCTGTGGAAGCATTATTTAACTCCAATTAAACTGTTAAATTTTTTCTACCTCTTGCACGACGGCGTTTAAGAACATTTCTTCCGCTTTTAGTTTTCATTCTTTCACGAAAACCGTGAACCTTATTTCTTTGTCTTTTCTTAGGTTGAAGGGTTCTTTTCATAATATCACTCCTGTTTTAGACTTGTATTAAAAATACTGTAGTAGAATTATACTATATATAGACAAATTTGTCAAGGTTGTTTTAGAGATTTTTATTGATTGTAAAGCGGTTTTGTTTGAATTAGGTTTGTTGATTATTTTAGTTTTGTTTTGTTATAAAAAGTATTTTTTGTTGATATAAATTTATTAAATTAAT
>JAFTUZ010000076.1 GCA_017466005.1 Clostridia bacterium
AGATAATGGAAATGGTAGAATAACCACAAGATATAAAGAAGTTAATGGTATTTCACAAATATCAACCAATACCGGTTCGGTTACTGCAATTTTACCATTTTCAGAAACAAATCCTTTTACTTTAAATTGGAAATCTGAAAAAAATGTAGATATTCGTTTTGGTAGTTGTCAGCCAAAAGCGGGCGATGCAAATATAAAAGAAGGTTCTTATAACTGGAATACTACAAGTAACGATGGTACTATTATGTTAAATTCGGTATCTGGTATAATAAAAGTTCGTCAAATAGGTGATGAATAACAAAAAAACAGGAATTTTTCCTGTTTTTTTCATAGTTGAAAAACTGAAAGCATATAGTGTTTTAAATGGAGAAAAATATGTTTTTAGTTATAAAAAAATCTGCTATTGCAAAGTGTTTGATTGTTGTTTTATGTTTAAGTGTTTTGTTTGGTATTTATTTTTCTAATAGAACTCAAGTATCTGCAAAGCCATCACAAAATTTTTGTGTTGTTTTAGATGCTGGTCATGGCGGGATTGATGGCGGAAGTCAAGGAAAAACAACAGGTGTGTATGAAAGAGATATAAACCTTGCAATAAGTAAAAAAATTGAAAGCTTTTTAGTAACAATGGATATAGATGTGGTGCAAACAAGAACCACAGAAGAAGGTTTGTATGGTGTGTTTGCAAGTGGCTTTAAAAAACGAGATATGAAAGCAAGAAAAGATATTATAGATAAAGCAAATCCAGACCTTGTTGTAAGTATTCATTTAAATTCATTTACTAGTTCTACATCAAAAGGGGCACAAGTTTATTATAAACCCAATAGTGAAATAAGCCAAAAATTAGCAACCAATATGCAACAATTATTTGCAAAAAGTTTAGATGGTGCAAGAAAAGAATGTTTTGAAGGTGATTTTTATATTTTAAATTGTACAAACACACCAGGGGTTTTGGTTGAATGTGGTTTTTTATCCAATCCAGAAGAAGAGCAACTTTTAATAACTGATGAATACCAACAAAAAGTTGCATATCAAATATTTTGTGGAATTGTAAGTTTTTTTGATTTAGTAGAGTTTTAAAATTTAAAATTGATTGGCTTTTGCCAATCTTTTTTATTTTATTAAAAATAAAAAGTTGTAATTAAGTTTAAAGTGTGTTATAATCGTTTTATGAATTCATTAAACACACAAAACTATAAAGAACAAGATATTATTAATATGCCAGCAACTTCGCTGGCTTTTGTTGGTGATGCCTTTTTTACTTTTGCTGTTAGGTTGCAAGTTTTAGATTATCACGCAAAATCTGGTAAATCGCATAAAAAAGCAACAGCACTTGTAAAAGCAGAAACGCAAAGTAGGTTGCTTACAAAAATAACACCAGTTTTAACAGAGTTGGAAAGTGATGTTGTAAGGCGTGCAAGAAACACACATACTTTAAGTAAAAGTAAAAATGCTAAACTTGCTGACTATAAAAAAGCAACAGCATTTGAGGCTTTGCTAGGTTTTTTGTATTTAACAAATAATTTTGAAAGATTGGATGAACTTATGAAAATAGCATTGGAAGGTGAATTATGTTAATATTTGGAAGAAATGCAATTATGGAAATGATGTCTGCAAACAAGGCAGTTTATAAAATGTGGTTTGCAAGTAATTTACTAAACTACACAAGAAATCCTGTGTTTAATTTGGCAAAGAAAAAAGGTGTAAAAATAGAATATGTAAATAAAAACGAATTAGATAAATTAAGCCAGGGCGGTATTCATCAAGGTTTTGTTGCCGAAGTTGAAGATTTTCAGTATTCTTCTGTTGATGAAATTTTGCAATATGCACAAGAAAAATTTGAACAGCCTTTTGTTGTACTTTTAGATAAAGTTGAGGACCCACACAATTTGGGTAGTGTTATAAGAGTGTGTGAATGTGCTGGTGTGCATGGGGTTATTATTCCAAAACATCACGCTTGCCAGGTTAACGAAACAGTTGCAAAAACAAGTGCTGGGGCTTTATCTCATATGAAAATAGCAAAAGTTACAAACTTAAATCAGGTTATTGATGAGCTAAAAAAACAAGGTATGTGGATTTATGCAGTAGAACTGGGGGGAACTGATTTTTATAAACAAAACCTTACAGGCTCGCTTGGGTTGGTTATTGGTAGTGAAGGATATGGAATTTCTCAACTAACAAAAAAACATTGTGATGGTATTTTAACATTGCCTATGTGTGGAAAAGTAAACTCGCTTAACGCAAGTGTGGCTTGTGGTGTTGCTGTGTTTGAAGCATTAAGACAAAGGAGAAAATAAAATGAATGACGACCTTGTTTTGTTAGAAAGGGCAAGAAAAGGTGATGAGGCAAGTTTAGAAAAATTAATAGATATATTTAAGCCAACAGTTAGCAGTATTGTTCGTAGTTATTTTTTAAATGATGGCGATAATGATGATTTAATACAGGAAGCAATGATTGGTTTATATAAAGCAATTCAAAGTTACAATGATAAAGCGGGAATAAAATTTTCCACTTATGCGTATTCTTGTATAAAACACAAGGTTCAGTCGGCGGTACGTTCTAGTTCGTCTGGAAAAAATAGTCCGCTTAATGCCTGTCTTTCTATTTCAAATCAGGGTAAACTTTTAATTGGAAACGAAAAAGAAGAAGAAAATGATGAAGAACACGGTATATTTTTGGCAAGCAACGAACTTTCTCCAGAAGAAAAATTTTTTGAGCAAGAAAGAAAATTGGAAATAACAAATGCAATAAAAAGAGTGTTAAGTGAATATGAATATAATGTTTTAAAACTTTATTTAAAAGGTTATTCGTATTTAGATATAGCAAAAAAATTAGGAAAAGATAACAAAAGTATAGATAACTCAATTAGTAGGCTTAAGCAAAAACTTCAAGTTGTGTTTGAAGGGGGAGACATATGTATTTAGCATTATATAGAAAATTTAGACCAGATACCTTTGAAAAAATTATTGGGCAAGACCATATTGTTAAAACTTTAAAAAACCAAATTGCAAACAATCAGGTTGGGCACGCATATTTATTTTGTGGTAGCAGGGGGACTGGAAAAACCAGTGCAGCAAAAGTTTTTGCAAAAGCCATTAACTGTGTAAACCCTAAAGATAGTTCTCCTTGCAATGAATGTGAAGTTTGTAAGGCAATGAATCAAGCTGGTAATATGGATATTATAGAAATAGATGCTGCAAGTAATAACCGTGTTGACGAAATAAGGGACTTGCGTGAAAAAGTAAAATATCCACCAGTTAACGGTAAATATAAAGTTTATATTATAGATGAAGTGCATATGCTTACCGATAGTGCATTTAACGCACTTTTAAAAACATTGGAAGAACCGCCAAAACACGTTGTATTTATTTTGGCTACAACCGAACCGCATAAATTACCGGCAACTATTTTATCTAGAGTGTTAAGATTTGATTTTAAACTTGTAGGCGAAGAAAACTTAAAAAATTTACTCGTAAATATTTTTGAGCAAGCAGGTATAAAGGCAGAAGCGGAAGCAATTTCTTTAATTGCAAAGGCTGGGGAAGGCAGTGTGCGTGACACATTATCTATTGCGGATATGTGTGCTAGTTATGCCAATAACAATATAACTTATAACGACGTTTTGCAAGTGCTTGGTGCAAGTGATTTTAATTGTTTGCACGATTTGGCTGGTGCGGTTTTGGGTGGAAATATAGAATTATTTTTAGAACTTTTAACTGAACAAGCAAAAACTGGTAAAAATATAATAACTTTATCTTGCGACTTAACAAAATATTTCCGTGATTTATTGGTTGTAAAGGCTTGTGGTAAAAGCGAAAATTTAATAGAATTACCAAAAGAATCTTTAGATAAAATAAAAAATCAGGCAAAAACGGTTGATTTAGGTATATTAAATGAAGCCCTACAAGCATTTTCTAAAATAGAAAGTGAGTTAAAATACACAAATAACCCACAACTTTTAGTAGAGGCTACTGCTATTGGGGTGTGTTGCAAAAAAAAATCTGATGTTCCCAGGCACAATTTAAACAGCGGTGCTGTAAGTCCACAAACAATAGTAAAATTAACAAATGTTGATATGCAAGCCATAAATAGTATGGTGCAGGAAAAATTAAAATCAGAAGAAAAAACTAGTTATGTAACGCCTAAATTTAAAGAAATAGATGAACAAAATGTTTTTGAAACAAATACACCTAGTGTTAGCAATAACCAGTCTGCAAGAACTGTTTGGGGAAAAGTGCTAATAAATTTGCGTATGCAAAAGCAAATACTTATACATTCTTTATGTGTAAGTATAACTGATGTGGAACTTTTAAATAACAACTTTATTATTTATGCAGATGATAATGAATTTGCATTTTTAAAAAATCCACAAAATTATACCGATTTAGTTGATTGTTTTAAAAAGTTGGGTTATACTTATTCTGTTGAAATAAAACTTAAAAACAAGCAAGAATTTCAAGAAAAGAGCACCGTTGAAAAATTGAAAGAAATTTTGGGTGTGGAAATTAAAATAATAAAATAATAAAAGGAATTAAAATTATGGCAGGATTTAATGGTTTTGGTGGTGCAAATATGCAACAATTAATGAAGCAAGCACAAAAAATGCAAGAACAAATGCAAAAAGACCGTGAGGAGTTGGAAGCAAGTGTGTTTAATGCAACCAGCGGTGGCGGTATGGTAGAAGTTAAAATGAATGGTAAACGTGAAGTTGTGGCTTTGAAAATTAATCCAGAAGTTGTAGATGCAAGTGATGTTGAAATGCTTGAAGACCTTATTATTGCAGCAATGAACGATGCTAATGCTCAAATAGACCGTAAAATAGCAAGTTCTATGCCACAATTAGGGGGAATGTTTTAGTTGAAGAACTTTGTTGAGCCTATTGAAAAGCTTATAAACGAGTTTACAAGGTTGCCAGGTGTTGGTAGGAAAACCGCATCTAGATATGCTTATAAAATTATAAATATGAAAAAAGAAGATTGCGAAAGTTTTGTAAACTCAATTATAGATGCAAAAAACAGGGTTAAATATTGTTCTGTTTGTGGAAATTATACTGATAGTGAAATATGTTCTACTTGTGAAAAAGGCGACCAAAAACTTATTTGTGTAGTTAGCGAGCCTAAAGATATTTTGGCACTTGAAAAAGTTAGAGATTTTAATGGGGTTTATCATGTTTTGCATGGTTTACTTAGCCCACTAGAAGGTAGGGGGCCTGATGATATTAGAATTAAGGAACTTTTGGAGAGGATTACAAAATATGGCGTAGAAGAGGTTATTATGGCAACTAGCCCAACTGTTGAAGGAGAGGCAACTGCAATGTATATTGCAAGGCTTTTAAAACCGCTTGGTGTAAAAGTTACTAGAATTGCACAAGGTGTTTCGTTGGGGTCGGACCTTGAATATGTTGATGAAGTTACTTTAAGTAGAGCTATAGTGGACCGTAAAGAAATTTAAATATCTGTTTCATTTATTAATGTTGCAAGTTTGCGTTTACATTTTAAAAAAATGCGTAAATCTTTTGCAACATTTTTATTATGTTTAACTAAAAGTTCTTGTTCTGCTCGTTCTGTTTCTTTTTTTAAATTATTTATTTCATTAATTACATCAACATCATCTTTACTAATATTATTCATATGGCTTCCTTTAAGTTTTTTATTATTTTTTCCAAAATTAACAAAATTATATGAAAAAAGGGGAATTTATGCTTTTTTCTTTTGATATAGATGGTACTTTAATTAATCCTAAAGATAAAATGTGTGAAGCAAACACTGTAAACCAGCAAGTGGCATATGCTATTGCTTTAAGTTTGATAAAAGGTGATACTGTAATTATTAATACAGGTCATAGGTCGGTAGAAAAAATAAAATGGGTTTGTTTTGATATAATAAAACAGGTTTATTATGTAGATGAAAACGGTAAAAGTTTATTTTTAGAAAAAGATAGGCAAAAATTTTTTGATGCAATAAATAATAATTTATATGCTTCAAATTTTTGTGGTGCTTGTTTAAGAAAAGTTAGGGTTAATAATTTTACCGAAATTGCATTAAAATATTCTGATATAAACGATTTAAAGACAAAAGCAATAAATCTTGAAGAACCTATTATGCAAAATTATGTTCCAGTAAATGTTATAGAAAACT
>JAFTUZ010000077.1 GCA_017466005.1 Clostridia bacterium
ACAACCTTTGGTTTTTTAAGTGATTTATAGAATATTTCACCTTCGTGTGATTGGAAGTACACGCCTACGATATGCTTACGACGAGAGTTGATAATTGTGTAAGCAGCACGTTTACGAGCACCACCAATTACATTTTTAGTTCGTTTAATATTGCTTTCAACAAACACATTATAGGCAAGCACTTTGCCAGTTGTGTCCACTACTGTTATGCCATCAAAGTTAAGCATATTGATGAAAAGCGTTGCAAACGCTTGAAGTTTTTCCTCGCTATAACTTTTGCTTTGTGTAAATACTTTGCTAAACGAAATAGGATTTTCTAGCCAAATACCGTCTTCAAAAAAACCATTATCCTTATAATCTTTATCTACAATTACGCACATTGCGCCATTAAGGTCTTCGATTACTTTGGTAAATATGTTATAGAACATAATGTGAACTTCTTCCAATTTCTTTTTAGTTGTGCGAAGTTTTGAAAAGCAATCTTTTGTAAATTCTTCAATAGTTTGTTTTTTGTCAATATCTTGCGAAGCGTGAAGAGAGGTATTAATACGTATTGCGTTTCCATGGGTGCTAAACAAACTCATTTCAAAGTCACTTAAACTTTCTGCTACAATGCAACTGATTTTATCGGCACGGTCATGAAGGTAGGTGCTTTCTTGAATTTCAGTGATTAGAGTTTTTTCTTTTAAACTGTTAAATGTTTTGCATATACCATATATAACCTTATCTTCTTTAGTTTCAATATAAATGCACCATTCCTTTTTTGAAATGGCGATAAGAGGTTTTAATCTACTATTAAACATAATAGCATCAGCATCTTCAAACACTTGCAATTTATATGCTTTTGGTACGGATTTGATAATGGCATCAATGTTATTTGTAAAAATTATTTTAGGTTTAGTGTGAGTGCCTTCTTCACGATAATCCAACAATTCATTAAAACTATTTAAAAAGTGGGATAATAATTTTTGGTCAAAACCTTTGTACTCTGTATTAATAAAATTAATTAAATCGTTTCGACCTTGTTCAAAAATTGTAACAGTTTCCATAAAAAATCCCCCTCTTAACAATAGATTTAAAATCTCACTAAATGCTTAAAACTTTAAAATACAATCAATAACTAAATTTGTAATTTGACTGCATTAATTTTTAATAAAATATTCCTACATATACACTAGCAAAAATTTATGCAAAAATCAAACAAATTTTGACACTTTTTAAAAAAAATCCATAAATTTTAAACTTTTTTATATATTTTGTAAAATTTTAGCATATATTTTGGTATGACATTAGATGTTTGTGACAAAAATAAAACATGTAAAATTGTATCAATTAATTTGCAAGACCAAAAATTAAAATTAAGACTTTATGAAATTGGTTTTTTTGTTGGGGCGTATGCTAAAGTGCTAAATAAATCTGGTTTAAAAAAAACATTGCTTGTTCAAGTGTTGGATTCATGTTTTATAATCAAAACTCATATTGCAAAATTTGTTGAGGTAGAGTATGAGTAAAATACATATTGTAGGTAATCCTAATAGCGGGAAAACAACATTATTCAACTCCATAACAAAAAGTAGCGAGCATGTTGGCAATTGGCACGGTGTCACCGTAGATAAAGTTAGCAAGTTGATTAAATTTAAAGATAAAAACTATGAACTTATTGACTTACCAGGATTATATAGTTTTAATGCCTTTTCGCTAGAGGAGCAAATAAGCATTGATGAAATAAATTCGAGCGATTGTAAAAATATATTATATTTATTAGATGCAAACAATTTCAAGCGAGGATTGTTGCTTGCGTTAACTTTGTTAATTAATAATAAAAATATTAAAATACTTATTAACAATTACAAAAATTTTACTAAGAACAATGCTAAAATTGATGTGCGATAT
>JAFTUZ010000078.1 GCA_017466005.1 Clostridia bacterium
AGCAAAGTTAGAGTTTAAAACAGACCAGAAAGAGGCAAAGCAAGAATTAAAAGATAGTGTTAAAGAATTAAAATTAAATTATAAGCAAAGTAGAAAAAAGCCTTCTAAAAATATTAAAAACAAAAATAAAAAATATAAATTAAAAAAGAATAATTATAGTATAGAACAAAAAACCACGGAGTAAACCGTGGTTTTTTTAATTACATAGAATGAATACTTTCTGAAGTTTCTGTTTTTGTTGTTTGTTTTTCTTTTTGACTAAGACGGGTAGCAACTAAACCAATAAGTTCGCCATTAGACATTTCTCCTGGTTTAGGTTGTGTTCCGTAAAGTTGTATTGCAAGAATGCTTAAAACTTCTCCATAAGATAAAGAATCAATAATTTCTTGCCTTTCTTCTTGTTTGCGTTTTGTAGATTCTTCTTTTAATTTTCTCATTGCTACTCTATATTCTTCAACAAGTGCTGCTTTTTCTGCTTCTGTTAAATTGTTGTTAGCCAGTTTACTTCCTCCTTAAGTTGTTAAAAAAATTATAACATATTAAAACAATGTTGGCAATAGGTAAAAATAAGATTTTTTAACTTTTAAAAACAATTTACCATATTATGATAATGTAAAAGGAAAATGTATGAGTAAATTTATTATAGATGGTGGAAATAAAATTTGTGGGGAATATAGTGTAGAGTGTGCAAAAAATGCGTACTTACCTATAATTGCTGCTACAATTTTATGTGAAGAACAAGTAGTTTTAAAAAGTTGCCCCAACTTTTCAGATATTAATAATATGATTTTAATTTTAAAAAATTTTGGAATGAATGCAGAAAGAAAAGGGCAGGATTTGTACATAAATGGTAAAGATGCAAATGAGTGTTGTATTCCTACCGACCTTGCAAAAGTTGTTCGTTCTTCTATTTTTGCATTAGGTGCTTTGCTAGGGCGATTTAAAAAAGCAAAAGTTGCGTATCCTGGCGGGTGTGATATTGGGTTGCGACCAATTAATTTACATTTAAAAGGATTAAAAGATTTAGGTGTTAAAATAATAGAAAGCCACGGCTATATATATTGTGATGCAAGTAAAATGCACGGTGGTCAGATTTATTTAGATTATCCTAGTGTTGGTGCAACAGAAAATTTAATGATGGCAGGTGTGCTTTGTAAGGGGAAAACAGTAATTTTTAATCCAGCAAAAGAGCCTGAAATTATAGATTTGCAAAATTTTTTGAATGCTATGGGTGCAAAAATTGAAGGTGCGGGAACAGATTACATAACAATTATAGGTGTAGAAAAGTTAAATGGAGTAGAATATAAACCAATTCCAGACCGTATTATAGCAGGAACAATGCTAATATCTGCGGCAATAACAGGGGGTAAAATTTTATTAAAAGATTGTATTCCGCAACATTTTTCATCTTTATATACAAAACTACAAAAATCTGGTTGCAAAATTGATGTAAAAAATGATAGTATTATGCTGGAAAGTTCGGGGAAGCTTAACAGCGTTGGTTTTTTAGACACTATGCCTTATCCTGGTTTTCCAACCGATTTGCAAGCACAAATGTTAACACTGCAAACAGTTGCAAAAGGAACTTGCCTAATTCAAGAAAATATGTTTGAATCTAGGTTTAAATTTGTTCCTGAATTAATAAAAATGGGGGCAAATGTAAGGGTACATCAGCGAACAGCCTTTGTTACAGGTGTTTCTAGTTTATTAGGGGCCGATGTTTTTGCAACTGATTTGCGTGGTGGTGTGGCATTGGTTTTGGCTGGTTTATGTGCAAAAGGCTATACAACTGTGCACGATATTTATCATATAGACCGTGGATATAGTGAAATTGAAAAAACGTTAACTTGCCTAGGTGCAAGCATAAAGCGAGTGGAATAGGTTGCCCGCCCTTGCCGTGCACAAGGTGCACGCAAACAGGGTTTGCAAGGCAAACTTGCCTTGCAAGGGCGGACAAGCCTTTAAAAGGGAGTAAAATGAAAACAAAAGCAAAAATTTTAACAACAATATCTGTATTATTGGCATTTGTAGTGCTAATTGTTGTGTTGTCTAGCACAGTTTTTTGTGTTTCTGCCATAAATGTTGTTTGGCACACAGAAACAAAAAATTTAACAGATAAAAATAGCCAAGTTGTTTTAAG
>JAFTUZ010000079.1 GCA_017466005.1 Clostridia bacterium
AGATGAAATAATAAGCGTAATATGCGAATATGCAAAAAAAGCGTTTGTGGCTTGCGATTGTTCTGGTTGTGTTAGAATGGATTTTTTTGTAGATAGCAATAATGAAGTTTGGTTAAATGAAATAAATACTATTCCAGGTTCTATGGCTTTTTATTTATGGAAAGGTAGTAAAATTAGTTTTGGTCAATTAATAAACAAATTAATATCTATGGCAAAAGAAAAGAAAAAACAAAAAGAAGATTTAAATTATGTATTTAAAACAGAAGCATTGGTAAATTTTTCTAAATTAAAAAGCGGAAAGATGCATAAATAATTAATTAGTATTATTTAATATTAGATACTTTAATTTTTCGTTTAAACATTTTACTTTAATGTCAGTTGTGTTGCATTGTTCAATAATTTTTAATAAAAAATTAAGTTCTTCTTTGCTAAAATAATCATTATTAATTACAAAATCTGGCTCTAAAGAAATTCCACCATTTTTGCCAACAAAAGTGATTACAGGAAAACCGCTAGAACTTAAAGCATCTATATATCTATAAACACTTCGTGGGCTTATTTCATATTTAGCTGCTATTTGTTTTGCTGTAATTTTTTTGTGTTGTAAAAGTTCCCAAATTATCCCAAGCATTATTGCAATTGTCATAAAACTCCTTTAATGAATGAAATATGAAAATATTATAGCATTCAAAAAATCAAAAGTCAAACATATGTTCTAATTTTAAACTTATTATAAAAAAGCCTAATCAGGCTTTTTTATTTGTTTCATTTTTAATGTGGATTTTGGATAGGGAGTGATTTTGCTATATTTACAAATTTGTTCAAATATTTTATCTAAACCTTTTGTTGCGTCAAGCATTGTTAAGGTATATTTAATTGTTTGTGCATCTTGTTTTAGTTTGTTTAATTTTTTAAATAAAGTATCACCACTTAATTCTTCTTCTAGCAAACTTAAACCGTAGCCCATTTTTTCAAAATATAAAGCATTTTGTATTTGGTCACCCCTAGAAATTTTTTTGCTTAATGGAATAATCAGCATAGGAATTTTAAGTGCCGCAAGTTCCCATATAACATTAGAGCCACCACGTGTAATGGCAAAATTTGTAATTGCAAAAATATCTTCAATAGTATCTGTATATTCTATTTGAATATAATTATTGTTTTTAATATTTTGGTTAATATTATTTCTGCCTGTAATATGAATTACAAAAAATTGCTCGCACAGTTTATCTATATTTTTCCAAACAATATTGTTTAATGTTAATGAGCCTTGACTTCCGCCAACAATAGTTAAAACTGGCTTAATCGGGTTTATTTTATACTTTGTTTTTACTTTAGTTTTACTGCCTTTAAACATTTCATCTTTAACTGGCGAGCCTACAAAAATTCCATTTTTTAGCATATCAGCTGTTTGTGGAAATGTGGTACAAATGCAACTAGCTTTGTTTTTAGTAAGTTTGTTTGCAAGCCCTAAACTAAAATCGCTTTCGTGGCACACAATAGGAATTTTATTTTTCTTGCCAGCCAGAACAACAGGTACACTTACAAAACCACCTTTACTAAAAATTATATTAGGTTTTAATTTTTTAATTATTGAATCTGCTTCTTTTATACCTTTGTAAAGTAAAAATGGGATTTTTAAGTTTTTTAAAGTCAGTTTTCTTTCTAATTTAACAGTTGTTATTGGCATAAAAGTAACATATGGATAATTTTTAATTAAATCCTTTTCCATACCGTTCTCGCTGCCTATATACACTATTTTATCAAATTTAGTGCGTAATCTTGAAAGTAGGGCAATATTGGGTATAATATGCCCAGCGGTACCGCCACCAGTTAAAATAATACGTTTCATAATGTTCCTCCGAAAATAGTAGGATTCTTTTAATTATATTAAACAGTATTCCACGAAAGGTCAAGAGGAATGA
>JAFTUZ010000080.1 GCA_017466005.1 Clostridia bacterium
TTTTATTATTTTGCTAATTTTAAAAGTTTGCTATATTTATTAGGGCATTTTATTCATTTTTTCTTACGCCAAAAATGTTATGTAAAATTTTAAATAAAAAACTGTTGTAAGGAACTATTGTATCTACAACACCTATAATTGTAGAAGTAGGCAACGGCCCAAACGATAAACAGTCGGAAGAATTTCCACGGTTATCACCTAAAGCAAAATAATAGCCTTTTGGTATGGTAATAGAACCATCTTCATTTGGTGTAAGTTTTGTACTTTCATCTTGATTTATATACCATACAAAAGATGTTTTATTATGTTCAAAACTAGTGGCTATACTTTTATTTGTGTTGGTAGAAACATAGTTTTCTATAATTTTTTTACCATTAACTAAAATATCTAATTCATTATTTTGTTCGTTCCATTTTATGTTTAATGTATCTCCACCAACAGCAATAAGGCGTTTTATTAACAAATATGGTTCTTTTTTATATTCAGAAAAATCTACTATAATTATATTTCCACGTTGTGGGGTGGCGGTTGCACTAACCAGAACAATATCGTAATAATCTTCATTTGCTTGGTCTGTTGCTTGTTTATTTAGGGTAGGATACATTGATGCGCCATTTACAACTTTTGCATAATGGGTTGATGTGTAAACCACCACAACAGCAAAAATTAACAATAAAAACAAACCAAGGGCAGTTATAAACGTAGAAATACGTTTTAATTTGTTATTTACCATTATTGTTCCGGCTTGGTTTTCGGGTTTTTGGTATGCCAATTTACAATATCATTTTATTTAGTTTTTAAAAAAGTTATAAGTAAAGTTTATCAGAATATTGATTAATTTGCAAATAAATACTGTATTAAATATAAAGATTTATAATATTTTTTGTCATTTTATAAAAGTAGGGAAATAAAAAAACGGCTTTTGCCGTTTTTTATTAAGAATCATATTCTGCTTTATAGTTGTTAATACTTTCTTCAATAATAACTTGAGCAGATTCAATACCTTCAACACCTTTAATTTCTGTAACTTTGTTTTGAAGTTCTTTGTAACGTTTAAAGAAGTGAGACATTTCATCAAAAGTGTGTTTAGGAAGGTCGTCCAAAGTTTTAACTTTGGCGTAGAATGGGTCTTTTTTAGCAACTGCAATAATTTTTTCATCACGTTCGCCATCATCAATCATAACAATCATACCAATTGGTCTACATTCTACCAAACAACCAGACATAAGTGGTTCAGAAGCCAAAACCAAAACGTCAAGAGGGTCACCATCTCCGCCTAAAGTTTTAGGAATAAAACCATAGTTTGCAGGGTAAACCATACTTGTAGAAAGCAAACGGTCAAAAATTAAAAGACCAGTTTCTTTATCTAATTCATATTTACATTTTTCGCCTTTGCTGATTTCAATAAATGCAACAAATTCGTCAACACTAACGCGTTCTCTTTCAATATCGTGCCAAATGTTCATTACATACCTCTCTTAATTAAATTACCTATAGAGTATATCACACTACTTTTTTTAAAGCAACTATATTAAATGAAAAAATTGGCAATATATTTTGCTATTTATATTAATATTGACTTTTCTTTTATTATGTGGTATAATTTATTAGATTAAAAAGAGGTGTAATATGGCAAGGTTTAAAATGCCTAATATGGGGTTTCAAATATATATACTATTCGCTTTGCAACGCTATAAAACAAGGCAAAAACTTAATACTACTGAAAGTGGTGGATTTCAAGATACTATGCTTGTTTTAAGCAATAATTCTAATCAATTCAGACGCTTTTTCCAAACAAAACAAGAAGGAACATTTAGAGAACCTGGCTTTAATGATTATGTTACAAAGGCTGCAAAAGAGGGTGCTGATATTTCTATTAGTAGCAAATATGGTTTGCAAAAAACCATTGCAAGTTTTGAAAATGTTCCTAATGTAAAAGGCTTTTCTTGTAATAATGGTGCATATGTTGTTGCAACCGATAATATGGGAAGAGATATGGTTTTAAGAAATAAAAAAATATCTCCAACTGCAATAAATGCGTTAGAAAAGGTTATTACAGCGTATTGTATGCAAGATAGTGCAAACTTTTATTCTGTTTCTTTGTCTGGCTTGTATGAATCTTATTCAAATGTTACACCTAATTATGTTATCATATCTGGTCCGTTTGCAAAATTTAGGGCAAACAGATATAACAAAAGGGCAAAAGATGGTTCTTTTGCTTTGCCTAAAAGTTTAACAAAAACACAAATAAATAAAAATAATGAAATATCAAATTTTGATGCTACTTTTAACCCTGAAAAGTATAATTTAACAAAAAATAATGCGTATGGGCTAACTATTTCTGCCGTTTCTAAAGATAGGTTGGCATATAAAGGTAGTAAAGTGGGCGTAGATTTAAGTACTGGCACTTTTACTCCTAAATTATTTAAAGCATCAAAACCAGAAATGAGTACTATAAGAACTAACGAACAATTAGCATCTAATATGGGGCTTATAAATGCACTAGTTAATGCACCGTTAGAAATAAGAAAATTATATGAAGATGAAATTGCCATAACCTTTACAGAAGAAGGTTTAAGATTGGTGCCTGTTGGTTGCGATAAGGCATCGGCTGATATTTTAATTGCAAAAGCGCGTGGTAAATCTCCAAACTATGTTCAAAGATTGGTGTCGGAAGTAGATGAGCTTACAAGTTCTATTCCATTAAAAACAGTTATAAATAACAAAGAGTTACCAAAAGACTGTGCTGAATTTTTGAAAAAGTATGCAACACTTCCAGTAGAATTTTGTGATAAACCTAACATTACTTTTGCGTTATCAAGAATAGATAATATTAGTAGAATAAAAAATGCAAAAAGTGATTTAGCAGAAATATGTATAAATAATTTAGTTAATACTAAAAATAATGATACATTGCAAAGATTTAAAGAAGATGCTGAATCTTTGTTGGTAGATAAATTAAGTAAAAAACGTAAAGTTATGTTAGATGAATTTAAAAAGAATAATCCAGATGCAACAACCGAGCAATTAAATGCAAAACGTGCAGAAGTTACTAAACTTTTGGAAGATGAAGAAAAA